>CAMNJG010000024.1 GCA_946541285.1 uncultured Clostridia bacterium | reverse complement strand
GGACCCTTTTCAAAACGTTGTGCGTTTTGAAAAGGCTGTCCCCAAAACTGTGATAATGTTACAGGCAGCGTTTTCTCATATGGTTCTGGCCGACCACGGAATTGTAATTCTACCTGAGGAATGGTCTGCTGCTGTTCCTCAGGATTGTTGTCTGTCGTGGGAAATCGTGATACAATATATCATTGACTGAACTGTAGTGTTCCAGAAAACAGACTGGCTGACCGGAAAGGAGTTGTCAATGAGTTCACAGATTGTACTGGCTTCGGCCTCCCCGAGGAGGAAACAGCTGATGGAAGCAGCCGGGATCCGCTGCCTGACGGTATCAGCGGATGTGAACGAATCCATTCCGGAGGGTACGCCGCCGCGTATCGCCTGTATGTACAATGCCCTGCGCAAGGCACAGCATGTTTCACGGAACTATCCGAATCATCTGGTCATCGGAGCGGATACCATCGTATGGGACGGCCGCGTCCTCGGAAAGCCGGAAAACGATGAAGATGCTTTCCGGACACTGAAAGAACTGAAAAACAGGACACACAGTGTCTATACCGGTGTCTGCATCCTGTCTGTATCGGCAGGGATCACAAGATGCTTCTGTGAAAAAACGGATGTTTCGTTCGGAGATTACAGTGATCACATGATCCGGGAGTATATCGCCACAGGTGAGCCGGCGGACAAGGCCGGTTCCTATGCGATTCAGGGAGCCTGGGGGATACATGTGAACCGTGTACAGGGTGACCGTGATAACGTGATCGGGCTGCCGGTAACACGGCTGAAAGAAGAACTTGTCAGACTGGAAGCTGATCTCTGACGGAGACTTTAGGAATAAAGTCTGCCGGTGAAAGGAGAGACAGTATTAACAGTTATTCAGTCATGATCCGGGAGATGCCTGCTTCAGAGAGACCAAGAGAGAAACTTTTTGAAAAGGGTGTTTCCTCACTTTCAAATACAGAACTCGTTGCCATTCTGCTTGGCAGCGGGACACGTGAACAGTCTGCTGTCGAACTGGCAGCCAGACTCATTGCTTCAGATCCGTCGGGAATCCTCCATATTGGCAGTGCCAGTCCGGAAGAACTCTGTTCCATTGACGGAATCGGGCCGGCCAAGGCATCGGTTCTGATCGCCGCAGCTGAACTCGGGAGACGTATGATGACAACGCCAAGAAACCGCAGAGTCAGTGCTTCTTCTCCTGATGAAGTGGCGGCGCTTTTTATGGAAGAGATGCGTTATCTGAAGAAAGAGCATTTTAAAGTACTGCTCCTGAATGTCAGGAATGAAATTATTTCCACAGAGGATGTATCGATCGGTTCGATTTCCAGTTCAGACGCTCATCCCCGCGAAGTGTTTTCAGGTGCGGTCAGAAGAGGGGCGGCGAACATTATTCTGGTACACAATCACCCCAGTGGCAATCCGGATCCCAGTGAATCAGACATACGGCTGACCGGGAGGCTGGATCAGGCAGGAAAGATTATGGGTATCCAGGTTCTGGATCATATTATTATCGGCGACGGGACTTACGTCAGTATGAAGAGTGAAGGAATCTTTTAGGCAAACAGGGTGAAACATGTATCAGTTCAGCTGAGTCTGTACAGGAAACAGCTGCACGCGAAAATATTCGGCGCAAACGGTAAAGGTTATCTGCGCACAGTTCCTAAGGAGTAACAGATATATGGTATTCAGTTTGTTCAAACAGGACATAGGGATTGACCTGGGGACGGCCAATACACTCGTGTATGTCAAAGGTCAGGGAATTGTCCTTGATGAAGCGTCTGTAATAGCTTATAACACAAATCTCAAAAAGGTTGTGGCGGTTGGAAATGCAGCCAAAGAGATGGTCGGCGCTGCTCCGCCTCATATAAAAGTTGTCAGACCGCTGAGGGATGGGGTCATTTCTGATTTCAGCATGACCCACCTGATGCTGAAGTCGTTTCTGAAGAAGATTATTACGACTTCTACCATTTTTACTGCTGTCCGCGTCGTCATAGGTGTCCCTTCGGGCGTGACAGAGGTGGAAAAACGGGCGGTAGAAGATGTGGTCCGTCAGATGGGAGCCCGCCAGGTGTATATCATGGATGAACCGATGGCAGCGGCGATCGGCTCCGGCCTGGATGTGGATTCTTCCACCGGCTGCATGATTACGGATATCGGAGGAGGCACTTCGGATATCGCGATCATTGCGCTTGGCGGCGTGGTCACCAGCACCTCCCTGCGGATGGCAGGAGATAAAATGAATGAATCCATCATTGACTACATCCGTAAGGTATACAGTCTGATGATCGGAGAGAAGATGGCCGAGAGGGCAAAGATCGCGGTAGGCTGCGCGTATATTGACGAAAGTGATCCTGAGTGGGTGACAAAGACGGTCATCAGTGGCAGGGATATGGTCTCCGGGCTTCCGAAATCAATCGAGATTTCATCAAGGGATGTCTGTAAGTCCCTTGAAGAATGTGTGGATTCCATTATTCAGGGGGTAAAAGTGACCCTGGAAAATGCCCCTCCGGAACTTTCCGCGGATATCATCAATACAGGGATGACCCTGGCTGGCGGAGGAGCCTACCTCCGGGGGCTGGACAGCCTGATTGAGCGGGAAACCGGGATCAGGACGAGGATCGCGGACAATGCCGCGAATGCAGTGGCCCTGGGTACCGGAAAAAGCCTGGAGGATATGTCGACAATCCTGGAACATGTACGTTCCAGGAATCCGTACCAGAATACAGTTGACCTTTACAATGAAAACAGCAGCCACAACTGACATTTCTGTTTTCGCGGTCTGTCTGATTCGTTCTGGTGGAGAATCATGATGAACTGATGAAATATGAGCCACAGCCTGACATGACTGATGGCTCATATTCTGACTCTGGAACAGTCAGGACAGAGGATGGAAACGTCCTGACGATTGATGAGGTAGTCCGATGAAATGGGTGCGTGAAAATTTAAGTAAGGTATGTCTGATAGCCGCGATTGTTTTTTTCCTTGTGACTGCATCTGTATCGTCGTACCGGGCAGGAAACGAGGAGGAGAATGATTCGGTCGCGGAGGTGGCAATCCAGAACCTGGCAGCTGATGTCCATGCTCCGCTTTCCGGTGTGCTGCGCAGTATCAGCAGCTTTTTCGGAGATCTGGTGAATTTCAGGGAATACGCGGTGGAGAACGAAAAACTGAAACAGGAAAACGCGGAACTGAAAAAAACACTGTCGGAAACACAGGTGACACAGGAACAGCTCGAGCAGCTGGAACAGTTATCTTCGAATTTCTCATATATTGATCATTCATCAGGTTACCGGGAAGTGGCAGCCGATGTCATCTCGCTGGATTCGTCCGGTGTATACGGAATCCTGACGATTTCCGCCGGAAAACGCCAGGGCGTGCAGAAGGGGGATGTCGTGGTCGGGCCGTCCGGAATGGTGGGACGGGTTCTTTCCGTAGCAAGGAATTCCTCAAAGGTTTCCGGTATCATCAATTCCTCCACTTCTGTCAGCTTTTATGTACAGGGAAAGGAAAACCTGATCGGAGTCGTAACAGGAGACGGAAAGGGCGCTCTGAAGGGATATCTGCTGGATAACGGAAAAAAGATCGAGGAAGGTGATCTCCTGACGACTTCCGGCCTGGGAAGATATCCTGCCGGTCTGGAGATTGGCACTGTTACCTCTGTCAACAAGGATAAAACAACCAGCCAGGTAAGTATCCATGTGGCTCCTTCCGTAGATTTTTACGCGGCCGGGATCGTCGCTGTGTTCGTAGAAGAAAAGGAATAAGGGAAAATGGTTGCACGCAGGATCAAACTGGTGGTTTTCTGCTTCATATGTTTTCTGCTCCAGGGAAATGTGGCACATTATTTCTCCATCAGGGGAGGTGTGCCGGATTTTATTCTGGTGTTTATACTGACGTATACATATCTTGATGATACCGATTCCCCTGACGGACTGATCGCGGGGACTGCCGCAGGTCTGTTCAGGGATATCTGTTATGGACAGATCACAGGTACGTCACCGCTTCTGTATCTGGCTGCCGGAGGCCTGATGATCTATATGAAGAGACGCCTGAATAACGAAAGCAGGATCATGCTTTTTTTCGTGACGGCGATGGCGACGGTTCTGACCGTTATGGGACAATGGCTGCTATACGCGGCTTTTACACAGACGCTGCCGGATATCCTCCGGGTACTGTTGCGCCTGCCGGGGACACTGTTCTGGAATTATCTGCTGCTGATGCTGATCAGCCATATCCTGCACCGGCGACGCAGGCGTTCCCGTTTTCTTGTGTGACACTGTGAAAGGGGAAAGTAATGGGAGCTTTTTTTAAGGACAGACACAGACAGATTGTTTCCATATTTCTGATTCTCATGTGTGTACTGATCGCCAGGCTGTATATGCTGACAGTGGTGCAGGGGAACTCCTGGGCGAATGACGCGGAAAGCCTCAGCAACAAGACGGTCTACACATCTGCCGCCAGGGGAAGGATCTATGACCGGTACGGAAGACTGGTGGCCGGGAACGAGCAGACCTTCGCGGTACATCTGGTAGCGGCGGAAACCGACGAAGACCATCTCAATGATATGGCGCTGTCCCTGATCCGGCTTCTGGAAAAAAACGGAGACGAATACAATGATTCCTTTCCGATCTGTATCGATGAGGAAGGAACACTTTACTATACATATGATATTGAAATCGCGGACTGGCTCAAAGAGCAGAATATGAGTCCGGAACTGACCGCGGCCGAGGCCTTCGCGGAACTCAGGGCAAGAGAAAATATCGACGAAAGCCTTTCGGCTTATGACGCGCAGAAAAAACTGCAGACCGAGTATGGGATCTATCCGCCGATTTCTGTAAAAAAAATGATTTATACCGCGGAGCTGGAGCGGAATACCTTCCTTGAAAGCTTCCGGATTGATAAAGATGCGTCCGCGAAAAAGGCATTCCGCCTGATGAGGGAAAAGTACAGAATCGATCCGGATCTTTCCGACGAGGACGCCAGGAAGATCCTGCTGGTCCGCAATGTCATCAAAAGTCTGGGATATCAGAGCTATATGCCGGCGGAAATCGCGGCAGGCATCTCCGACCAGAGCGTCATTGAGCTGGAAGAAAATTCAGATTCTTTCCCTGGCGTGAAAGTGGAGCGGCAGTCCGTCCGGTATTATCCGAATGGCGACACGGCCTGTCATGTCCTGGGATATCTGGGAAGGATTTCAGAATCCGAGAAGGAAGAATATGTACAGAAGGGTTACTCCAGTACGGACCTGATCGGCAAAGAAGGAATTGAGAGTCATTACGAATCGATTCTCAAGGGAGTTCCGGGTACGGAAACGGTACAGGTGAACGCGCAGGGAGAGGAAGTGGCGAAGCTGGACGCCACGGAGCCGGTGCCCGGAAAGGACGTGACCCTGACGATCGACCTGAATCTGCAGAAAATTACCGAAAACGCGCTGCAGGAAGCGATTACACAGGTCCGCCGGGGAGGAACGTTCCGGAGCAAGTACGGGAATTACGGCTACAGTAAAGCTTACGCCAACTGCAACGCGGGAGCGGCAGTGGCCGTTGATGTCAAAACCGGACAGGTACTGGCCCTTGCCAGTTATCCGGGGTATGACCCGAACCTGTTCTCCCAGGGGATTTCCTCGGAAGACTGGGATTCCCTGCAAAGTTCCAATCCGAGGGATCCGCTGTCCGAGCGGCCGCTGTATAATATCGCGACGATGTCCGCGGTACAGCCGGGTTCCACATTCAAGCCGATTACCTGCCTGAGTGCCCTCAACAAAGGCTTCAGCCCGACCTATACACTGACCTGCGCCGGAGCGGTCCATCTGGGGTCCCGTTCGTTCGGCTGCTGGATCTGGAACGATTATCATGGCGCGCACGGAGGACTGACCATGCGGAACGCCCTGGCGCAGTCCTGTAACTACTACATGTATGACCTGGGCGCGGGAAGGAACTTCGCTGCCGGTACCAGCCTGCCTGTTGACCATGATATCAGTGATGTCATGGACTACGCGACGAAACTGGGGATGAACGAAAAAACCGGCCTGGAAATCAGCGAAGCCATTTCCGGCGTGCCAAGCGAAGAACGTAAAAAGAACGCGTTAAAGTCGCAGCTCCGCTATTATGTAAAAGTAAACGCGGATAAATTCTTCGGTACGGATATTGCCGATGACGCGAATGCCCTGGAAGAGAGGATCACCACACTGATCACCTGGATCGACGCGGAAATGAACGGCAGCCAGATTAAGGACGGCCTCGAGGAAATGGGCGTAAAATCCGCGAAACTGGATGAACTGACGGCTGTTCTCCGGGATCATTATGTGAACCAGGGAACCTGGACGACAGGCGATAAACTCAATCTGTCGATCGGCCAGGGCGAAAACGCCTATACACCTGCCCAGATGGCAAGGTATGTCGCGACCGTCGCGAACGGGGGCACCCTGTATCCGCTGACACTGACAAAAAGCATCGAAGGCCAGGGGGATCTGCAGGCAGAAGGTGTGACTGTGGAAAATACCAACTCCGGTGCCTGGGATGTGATCCGGGATGGCATGCATCTGGTCGCCCAGGGAGGAAACGGTACCGCCAGAAGAGTTTTCGCGGGTTTCCCTTACAGCGTGGGTGCGAAAACAGGAACCGCGCAGAAATCCGGAAAGATCAATACCCCGGATGAAGTGGAATATGTCCGGCAGCACCTGTCCGGTATCGCGCCGGGGCTTTCCTTCGAAGAAGTGGAGGCGGAGATGAAGCGTCTGATGGAGAAGGATCCGGAAACCTTCAGTTCGGATGCGGCCGCTGTCAGACGCGCGGTGATGAACCTGTCCGGCGCGGATGCGAGTGATATCGACCGCTACAAGCGCAGCTACAGCAATTTCTCCTGGTTTGTCGCCTTCGGCCCGACGGACGACGCGCAGATCGCGGTGGCAGTCCTGCTGTTCCAGGGCGGTGCCGGCGCGTATTCCGGTCCGGTCGCGAGGGAAATCATCGGACAGTATATGGAGCTGCAGGAGCAGTATGCCGCGGGGGATTACAGCCTGCTTTCCCAGGAAGAGGTGGAAGCGCAGGATGATATTCCGTATGAAGGAACGGTTCCGGAAGATTCCGGAGAGTCCGGGGAATCTGAGGATACAGAAGAATCCGTGGAAACAGAACCTTCGGACAACGCGGATCCGGATGTGTAATCCGGCAGCGGTCCATTCTCGTTCGACAGGTGACATCTGCCGGTGTTCTGTGGTACAATTATACATTATGGAGGAAGTACAGGTCTGATAACAGAGCGGAGTTTCTGGAGAGTGATTATGAGTATCATGATAGCGGTTACATCAGGAAAAGGCGGCACGGGGAAAACAATGTTTGCTGTGAACCTGGCGGCAGTACTGGCGATGGACGACAGCCGGGTGCTGATGGTTGACATGAATACCGGGCTCCGGAACGCGGACATCTGCCTTGGACTGGAAAACGAGATTGTCTATGATTTCGCGGATGTCATCCGGGGAGATTGTTCGATCCGCAGGGCAATGGTCAGGGATGAGCGCTTTTCTTCGCTGTATCTGCTGTCCGCTTCACAGAATCCGGATAAGACCGTGATCCGTACCTGTGATATGAAGAGACTGCTGCAGGAGGTAGAGGCGGAGTTTGATTATCTGATCATCGACGCGCCGCCGGCTTCCGGGGAGGACTGGCAGACGGCTGTGCGGCTGGCGGACTGGGCTGTTGTGGTACTTACGCAGGAATTCGCGTCCGTGCGCGATGCGGATTCGGTTGACGCGGCCCTGAGATCGCTGGGGATCCGGAAACGGTTCGCGGTGATCAACAAGCTGAAGAGCGAGTATTTTTCACCCGGAGCGATCTCCTGTTTCCCGACGCTGTCTGAGATCGCGGACAGCCTGCATATGCCGGTTGCGGGAGGCATCCTGGATGATGAAAATATCCATCTGTCCGTCAACAGCGGCGTACCGGTGGTCTGCAGTGAGGAAGGTTACATCCTGAACAATTTCAGGAGGATCCTCGCGCGGATGCAGCATATGGCGGAGCAGTAAATAAAAGACACAATGCTATGGCGTAAGGAGTGCGGTGCTGCCTGCCGGATGACGCAGAGAACACATCAATGAGATAAAAAAAGAACCTGCAGACAGATGTTCCTACTGTCTGACAGGTTCTTTTTTTTACGAAAAGTGGATGATTTTGCTCCTGGCGCCGATCCCCAGGATAATCCCGACGGCCGCCATATCTGCGATGACAGAAGTCCCTCCGTAACTGATGAACGGAAGCGTGATGCCGGTCACCGGCATGATCCCCATCGTCATGCCGATATTCTCAAACACCTGGAACATGAACATGGCGCCCAGGCCCGTGACGATCAGGCGGCCCAGGAGATTCTTGGAATTGTGGGCGATCATGATGATCCGGAAGATGAAGACCGCGTAGAGGAGAATCACGGCGACACCGCCAAGGAACCCCAGTTCTTCTCCGATGACCGAGAAGATAAAATCGGATTTGGCGACAGGCAGGTAGTCGAGTGATTTCTGCGTCCCCTGAAAGAGTCCCTTGCCGGTCAGTCCGCCGGAACCGATGGCGACCTTGGAGTTCCAGACCTGATAATTGCCCGAGAGGGATGTATCGTTGGGGTGCAGGAACGCGTCAATCCGTTCTTTCTGATGTGACTGCATCAGCAGATAGCCGAGCGGCAGGCACGCTGCGAATACCACTGCGCATTTCGCGAAGAGCTTTCCGTCGACACCCGCGAAATACAGCATCATGACCATCATGAAAAAGACAACGAGGGCGTTTCCCAGATCCTCTGTGGCGATCAGGAACAGGACCGGCGCGGACAGCAGGACAGACTTCAGCAGCCCTTTCAGAAGGTGCAGTTCCTCTTTGTGGCGGTTCAGCCACGAAGCGTACCACAGGGTAAAGGTGATCTTGACAATCTCACATGGCTGCATGGTCGTGACGCCCAGGGTAATCCAGGCCCTTGATCCATACTGTTCCACACCCAGCGGGGTATAGACCAGAAGCATCAGGGAGATGGAAAGGATATAGAGAAACACATGGATCCCTTCGAACTGGGCGTAATCCACCGTCAGCATCAGGAACAGCAGTACAAAACCAATCAGATAGGCGGAGATCTGTACGACCAGGTCCCTCGAAATATTGAACTGGTCGGTGTAGGCTGTGCTTCCGACCATGATGATACTGATTGCGGCAAAAATGACGGGAAGGATCATGAGGATCCGGTCACAGTTGCGCAGCGGTTCTTTTAAACCGTATATACTAAACACCTCCCTTTCTTGACAATCAAGTGAAATCATTATAATATAAATAGGATATTTATCAATATCAATCATTATTTTTTAAGGCTGAATTTATACAATCAGGGACTTGGAAACAGCCCGTTCCGTTATCGCTGGATGATTTCCGGATCTGTGGGAACCGATGACGCTGACGCGCCGGGTTTCCCGCGGAGGGGCCGGGATTCACGGAGTGATACGCGCGGGTGTCTTTATGAAAAGTCCAGTCCCTTAATACAGCTGTTCTGATCAGCAGGAACCGGAAGCCCCGGTTTTTCCGGGAGGCAGAGTTCCTGTTTACATATTTTCAGGAGGTGGAGTTACATCATTACAGGAAAAATCCTGATGGTTGTGGTAGGAATTGCTGCACTGGCTGTGGGCCTGTTCGCGGGCTATATGATCCGGAAATCCGTCGGTGAGAAGACGATCGGATCCGCGGAGCAGCGCGCGCAGAATATTCTGCTGGACGCGGAAAACCAGGCAGACACAATCAAAAAAGAAATCACAATCGAGGCAAAGGAAGAAGCGCATAAAATGCGTACGGAAGCCGAAAAAGAAGTCCGGGACCGCAGAAATGAGATGAACAATCTCGAAAAAAGGTTCCTGGCGAAAGAAGAGTCCATTGACAGAAAGCTCGAGAATCTTGAGAAAAAAGAAGAGAATCTGAACAACCGGGACCGCAGGCTTTCCAAAAAAGAAAAAGATTTTGAAAATACGGTGGCGGAGAAGCAGAAGGAACTGGATGGCTTTATCGAAAAGCAGACCAGGGAGCTGGAGCGAGTTTCCGGGATGACAAGCGATGAAGCCCGTGAGCTTCTGCTGGCGAGCGTCGAAAAAGATGTCCGTCATGATGCTTCCGTCATGATCAAGGAAATTGAATCCAAGGCAAAAGAAGAAGCAGACAAAAAGGCCAGGGAGATCATTGTCGGCGCGATCCAGAGATGTGCCGCGGACCAGGTGGCCGAATCCACCGTTTCGGTTGTCAATCTGCCGAGTGATGACATGAAGGGACGGATTATCGGCCGTGAGGGGCGCAATATCCGCGCGATTGAAACTGCCACCGGAGTGGATCTGATCATTGATGACACCCCGGAAGCTGTCATTCTTTCATGCTTTGATCCAGTCCGCCGGGAGGTCGCGAGAATCACTCTCGAAAAACTGATCATCGACGGGCGGATTCATCCGGCGAGGATCGAGGAGATGGTTTCCAAGGCAGAACGGGAAGTCAACACCACGATCAAGGAAGCCGGGGAGCAGGCAACCTTCGAGGTTGGGATTCACAACCTGCATCCGGAGCTGGTCAAGCTGCTGGGCCGTCTCAGGTACAGGACCAGCTACGGGCAGAATGTCCTGCAGCATTCGGTGGAAGTATCGCATCTTGCGGGACTGATGGCTTCGGAGCTGGATCTCAACATCAAGCTGGCCAAGAGGGCCGGACTGCTGCATGATATCGGAAAATCCATTGACCACGAAGTGGAAGGGACCCATGTCGATATCGGCATTGATCTTCTCCGCAAGTACAAGGAATCCGAAGCTGTGATCGATGCCATGGCGGCGCATCATGGTGATTATGAAGCCAAGAGTCCGGAGGCTGTCCTGATCGCGGCGGCAGACGCCTTATCGGCTGCCAGGCCGGGAGCGCGCAGGGAAACACTGGAAAATTATATCCAGAGGCTCAAAAAGCTGGAGGATATCGCGAATACGACTCCTGGTGTCGAGAAATCCTACGCGATTCAGGCAGGTCGCGAAATCCGCGTGATTGCGCGGCCGGACGAGAAATCGGATCAGGAAATCCCGCTCCTTGCCAGGGAGATCAGTAAAAAGATTGAAAGTGAACTGCAGTATCCGGGCCAGATCAAAGTCAATGTGATCCGGGAAACCCGGGCTGTGGATTATGCCAAATAATATTTCCTGCAGTTCTGAAAACGGAAAACTGTAAGAGAATAAACGGTATCAGTTAAAAAGTTCCGACGGGCTGTCTCCGTATGAGGCAGCCCGTCGTTCTATCGAAAGAGCAGAAGAACACAAAGGAGAATTTCGCGAGATGTTTGTTTATCTGGACAACAGCGCGACAACAAAACAGTCAGAAAACGTAACAGCCGCCATGGTGGACGCCGTGAAAAACTATTTTGGAAATCCGTCTTCTCTTTACCGGGCGGGGCTGGACGCGGAAAAGTTTGTCCGGCGCTGCCGGAGTGACGCGGCGCGGCTGATCGGGGCCTCTCCGGAAGAAGTGTATTTTACTTCCGGCGGCACAGAGTCGGACAATGCGGCGATTTACGGAGCCGTCCGGGCGAGAAAACGGCAGGGCAGCCGGATCATTACCACCGCGATTGAGCATCCGGCCGTCCTGGAATGTTTTCAGGATCTGGAGCAGCAGGGGATGGATGTCGTGCGTCTTCCGGTTGACCGGGAGGGCCGCCTGGACCTGAACGCGCTGGAAAATGCTCTGACACAGGACACGATTCTCGTTTCTGTGATGCATGTCAACAACGAAACCGGCGCGGTCCAGCCTGTAGAGGAAGTGGGGCGCCTGGTCAGAAAAGCCGGAAACGCTCTTTTTCACTGTGACGCGGTCCAGAGCTACGGAAAACTGCCCATCGATGTCAGAAAGGCAGGGATTGACCTGCTCTCGGCGAGCGGCCATAAACTGCATGGCCCGAGAGGCGTCGGAATCCTCTATGTCCGCAAAAATGTCCGGATTGTCCCGCTGATCCGTGGAGGTGGCCAGGAAAACGGCCTGCGTTCAGGGACGGAGAATGTTCCGGGGATTGCCGGATTCGCGGAAGCAGCCAGGCAGGCGTCATCCGGTATGATGGAACGCCTGGAAAGAGTCCGTGCGCTGAGCCGCCGCCTGATCGACGGGATCCGGAACGGGATTCCGGAGGTGACCATTCATGGACCGGAGCATCAGGGGAACCCGGGTACGGATCAGTGGCTGCCGTACATTGTCAATGTTTCCTTTGCGGACTGCAGGGGAGAAGTCCTGCTCCATATGCTGGAACAGCAGGGCGTCTGCGTTTCCACCGGTTCCGCCTGTTCATCCCACCACAAAGGCTACAGCCATGTACTCGGTGCCATGGGAGTGGGCGCGTCAGAGGCGGAAGGCGCGGTCCGCTTCAGCCTTTCCGCCGACAATACAGAAGAAGAGATCGATTATGCCCTTGAGCAACTGACGAAATCCGTATCAGAACACAGAAAAATGATGGCGATCGCCCACCGGATGGGCAGATAGGATCCAGGAGAAAACAGGAGCCGAAAGACTATGGAAGAAAATAAAAAGATTTATCTGATCCGTACCGGAGAAGTTGCCCTGAAAGGGATGAACAAACCGTACTTTGAGCGGATGCTTCTGTCCCGGATCAGAAATACACTCAGAGATTACCAGAATATTGAAGCCTATCGCAAAGAAGGGCTGATTTTCGTAAAAACTCCTGCGGAATACAGCGAAGAAGAGATTGAAAAACGGATTCTCAGAGTATTCGGGGTGGCTTCTCTGTCCAGCGCTGTGGAAACAGAATCGGATATGGAAGTGATCGGCCAGGCGGCAGCGGTGTATATGAAAAAGATGATGACCGAAAGGAATGTCAGGACTTTTAAGGTGGAGGCGAAGAGAGTCGACAAGACCTTCCCGGTGGAATCCCCCGCGATCGCGAGCCGCACCGGTGCCGCGATCCTGAGAGCCTGCGGAGATGACGGCCTGAAAGTGGATGTCCATGATCCGGACTGTGTGCTGTTTGTAAATGTCCGCAGGGACCAGACCTATATCTTCGCTGACAAAATCAGGGGATTCGGCGGTCTTCCGCTGGGAACCAACGGGAAGGGGATGATCCTGCTTTCCGGAGGCATCGACAGCCCGGTCGCGTCCTGGATGATGGCCAAACGCGGGATGATGATCGAAGCGGTTCATTTTCATTCTTTCCCGTATACAAGCGAGCGCGCGAGAGAAAAAGTATATGACCTGGCCGGAATCCTGGCCGGGTACTGCGGGACCATCCGGGTCCATTCCGTCAATATCCTGAACATCCAGCAGGCCATCGGGGAACACTGTCCGGAAAATGAGATGACCATCCTTACCAGACGGTTTATGATGAAAATCGCTGAGAGAGTCGCGAAGAAAACAGGCTGTCAGGTACTGATCACGGGAGAAAGTATCGGACAGGTCGCCAGCCAGACGGTACAGGGACTGGTGGTGACCGACAACGCGGTGGAGATGCCGGTGATGCGTCCGCTGATCGCGATGGACAAGGTCGATATCATGGACCGCGCGCGGGAGATCGGTACCTATGAAACCTCAATAGAGCCATATGAGGACTGCTGTACGGTATTCCTGCCGAAGCATCCTGCGACCAAACCGAAACTGGACCGGATCCTGGAGTCTGAATCGAAACTGGATGTGGAGGCGCTGATCGCGGAAGCGATGGA
>CAMNJG010000023.1 GCA_946541285.1 uncultured Clostridia bacterium | reverse complement strand
AAAGCTTGTGAAAATAATACTTTTCTCATCACAGAGGACATGATTGCAGGATTGTTTTATTGGTGATACAATACAGAGGCAAATGATTGAAATAAACAATAATACGGAACGCTTACGTTTCGACGGGGCGGACTGAACAGAACCGGGAAGTGAACGGAAAGGAACCAATATTGAAGAAAAAGATCATCATCCTTATCATCACTGTGATGACATGGACCATGCTGTTCTCCGGAACAGGTGTCTCTTTTGCGGCAGTTACAGAGGAACCACAGCTGGAAGCCACCAGCGCGGTCCTGATGGACGCGGATTCAGGAGAGATCCTCTTTGATAAAAATAAGGATAAGCAGCAGTACCCGGCCAGTACGACCAAAATCATGACAGCGTTGCTGGCGATCGAGCACTTGGATCTGGATGATACGGCAAAAGTCAGCCGCAAAGCAGCGGACGAAGTCCTGGAAGGGGCAAACCTTGACTGTAAATATGGCGAAGAACTGATGATTAAGGATCTGGTATATGGTCTGATGCTGCATTCTGCCAATGAGATGGCGATCGTACTGGCGGAAGCCGTGTCCGGGAATGTAAGTGATTTTGCGGATCTTATGAATGAGCGCGCGGAGGAGATTGGCTGTAAACATACACATTTCACGAATCCCAATGGACTTCCGGATGAAAAGCACTATACGACAGCGTATGATCTGGCGCTGATCGCCAGGGAAGCGATGGAAAACGAAATTTTTGCGGAAGTGGTTTCTACCGCGGAGTATACGATTCCAGCGACAAACCTCAGCGAAGCGCGTGAAATCAAAAACTCCAACTTTATGCTGTACAAGAAAAGCAAACTCGAAGTAGATGGTGTTGAGAGACCTTACAAATACAAGGGGACAAAGGGCATTAAAACCGGATATACCAACGCGGCGCAGGGCTGCCTTGTAGAAGAAGTGGAACGGAATGACCTGGATCTTCTCTGTGTGACGCTGCATTCTGAAAATGATATGCGTTATCAGGATGCCATCAGGCTTCTGGACTGGGGATTCGAAAATCATAAGGCGAAAACGTTCCTGAAAGCCGGTGAGGAAATCGGCGAATGTCCCGTAAAAAAAGGCAGCCACAGGAGTGTGGTAGCCGTACCGGCAACCGATATAAAGGTCTGTGTGGAAAAGACCGATTCCGGCACAGATTTTAAAGAGAGCAATTACACGTACAAAGTTCAGGAAAAGAGCTTCACCGCTCCTGTCAGAAAAGGAGCGTACGCCGGCAAGCTGAAACTTTATAAAAAAGGAAAGCTGATCGGTGAATATGATCTGAAAACGCAGGAGGAAGTTGAGCTGTCGCTCTGGCGCAGACTGCTGGCGAAGCTGACAGGTTAATGCATCAGGAAAGCAGGGAAACAGGAAGTTTGTTATGAACATTAATGAAATTGCGAAAGCGGTATCGGCGGAAATCCTCTTTGAATCCGATGTCTGTCGGGACAGGGATATTCAGTACGCCGTAGCAGCAGACCTTATGAGCGAAGTCATGATCGGGACCGTGGACGGAAGCCTCATTGTGACGGGACTGATGAACCCGCAGGTGATCCGTACAGCGGAAATGATGAATTCCGCGGCAGTCCTGTTTATACGGGGCAAAAAAATTCCGGATCAGGTCATGGAACTCGCGAAGGACCGGGAAGTGACCGTACTGAGCAGCGAATGCACGATGTTTGAGGCGTGCGGCCGTCTGTACAGTGGGGGAATCCTCTCGGGGCGCTGATCAGGCCGCGGTTTGGGAAGGAATTATATTTTGGCAGAAAGCAACAAGATGCATTTGGAAACAGTGATCGCGAAGGACGATTTCGCGTCGGCGGGAGAGGCGTCCAGCAAAGTCAAGAAAACGCTGACCATGCTGGGGGTGGCCCCGGCGCAGATCAAGCGGATTTCCGTGGCGATGTATGAAGCAGAGATCAACGCTTTTATTCATGGCGGCGGCGGGATGGCTTATACGGATGTGTATCCGGACCGCGTCGAAATCCTCATCGAAGATCACGGTAAAGGAATCGAAGACATAGAACTGGCGATGCAGGAAGGCTACTCTACTGCATCGGAAGAAGTCCGGATGATGGGCTTCGGGGCGGGGATGGGCCTGCCGAATATGAAAAACAACTCAGATAACCTTACGATTGATTCACGTCCGGGAGAAGGGACGAAAGTAAGGATGTGTTTTAATATAGGGAACTGATCCCGGGAGTGGAGATATGACAATCAGCGGTGGAAGGCCGGCAGAGATACCGGCGGAATTGCTGTCAAAAGAAAAATTCCATTCCGTCCGGCTGGACAGAGACAAGTGCCAGGGCTGCACAAACTGTATTAAAAACTGCCCGACGCAGGCAATACGGGTGCGCAATGGCAAAGCCGTCATTATCAATGAGCGGTGTATTGACTGTGGTGAATGTATCCGGACCTGTTCCAACAACGCCAAAAAAGCAGTGACGGACAGTCTGGATGATCTCAGGAACTACCGGTATACCATAGCTGTTCCGGCACCGGCACTGTACAGCCAGTACCGTACAGCCCGCACCCGCAACGGGATCCTGACAGCTTTAAAAAAGATCGGATTTGACGATGTCGTGGAAGTCGCTTACGGAGCCGAGGCGGTCAGCAACGCGACACGGCAGTACCTGAAGGAGAACACCCTGCAGAAACCTGTTATTTCAACAGCATGTCCGGCTGTCGTAAAACTGGTGCAGGTGAAATTCCCGAATCTGATCGATCATCTGCTGCCGCTGCAGGCTCCGGTGGAAGTGGCCGCGGATATGGCCAGGAAAAAAGCCGAAAAAGAATCCGGCTTTGCGCCGGAAGAGATCGGTGTGTTTTTTATCTCTCCATGCGCAGCCAAAATGGGAACAAAATATTTTCCCCTGAAAGGAACAAAATCCTCAATTGACGAGGTCATTTCCTTCCAGGATATCTATATCCCGCTGCGGGGAGTATTGAAGACCCTGCAGCCGGAACAGGAGGAGGATCTGGCCACAGCCAGTATTTACGGGGTGCGCTGGCCCAATCCGGGTGGCGAAAGTCTGGCGCTGGATATCAACAAATTCATCTCCGTGGATGGCATCAAGGATGTTGTGGGAATTCTTGAAACCATTGATAACAACGCGGACGACAAATTCGGCGATGTGGATTTCATGGAATGCCTGGCCTGTAAGGGCGGCTGTCTTGGCGGGCCGCTGACCGTCAAAAACGTCTATGTGGCGCAGGTCATCATGAAGGGGATGCGCTCGGAGCAGAACGGCCGTTATAAAGTGGCCGAACTGCCGGGGATGGACGTGGATTACCACGATTATCTCTGGGACCGGTCTCCGGAGCATATTCCGGTGGATAAGCTGGATACCGATATGGTGAAGGCTTTTATAAAAATGGAAAAAATGGAAGAAATCCGTGACAGTCTGCCCGGGATTGACTGTGGCGCCTGTGGCGCGCCGTCCTGTGTCGCTCTTGCGGAGGATATCGTCCGGGAAAGCGCGACGATTACGGATTGCGTGTTTAAACTCCGTGAAAGAGTCCGGGAGCTTGCCAATGAAATGTTTGAGCTCGAAGGAGTCATGCCCCCGACACTGGAGCGGAAGGGTGTCATCGGAGAACGGACCCGGAATCCGGACACCCATCATGAAGGAGGCGGATTCAGATGAATGTGACGGAACTTGCGGAAATCACCGGAGGTACAGTCCTGAGCGGGAGGGAGTCTGTGGGAAACAGTATTTCCACAGGATATTGCTGTGACCTGCTCAGCCATGTGATGGCTGATGCCCCGCAGAACTGTGCCTGGATGACGGTGCTGACCCACACAAACATCATCGCTGTTGCGGAGCTGGCCGGGATCAGCTGCATCGTCATCCCGGAAGGAATTGCCGTACCGCCGGCGACGCTGGAAAAAGCGGACTCCGAGCAGATACCGGTGATATCAACAGTGCTTGGCAGTTATGAGATCTCATGGCGTCTCCATGAAGCACTGCAGGAGGACTGATCCGTGAAGTATTATTATGATCTTCACATCCATACTGCGCTGTCACCGTGTGGTGATAACGACATGACACCGAATAATATCATCAATATGGCGCTTCTGAAAGGACTCGACATGATCGCGGTGACGGACCATAATGCCTGTCATAACGCGGGCGCTGTGATGGAGATGGGAGCGCGCCGGCAGATTATCGTTGTCCCCGGCCTGGAAGTCGAAAGTGTGGAGGAAGTCCATATCGTGACACTGTTCCCGGATCTGGAAACCGCGGAAAAGATGGGCGAACGGGTGGCACAGCATCTGCCGCCGGTGGAAAACCGCGAAGAAATTTTCGGTGAAGAACTGATCCTGAACAGCAGAGATGAAGAAACCGGCAGACTCAGCCAGCTGCTGATTGTCGCGACAGAGCTGACGGTGGAGGAAATCTTCCAGGCTGCCACAGAACTGGGAGGCGTCGCGTTTCCTGCCCATGTGGACAGGGACTCCTACAGTATCGTTTCCAATCTGGGAGGAATCCCGGATGACCTGGATGTCAGTATGATAGAATTGTCCGCGAACTGTGACGCGGAAAGCTTTTTCGATAATTACCCGGGACTTCGGGATTATCCGGTTCTCAGGGATTCCGACGCCCACTACCTGTGGGATATGTCCGAGAGGTGTAATTATATATCAACAGAAGACCAGATCAGGGATGCCGGCAGCCTGATACAGCTGCTGAAGGGACCGGCAGACCGCTATACAATCGGAGCGGAAGAGTCACCACTGATCTGATCCTGTGCTGCAGGCGCGGGGTAACAGGATATCCTGCGCAGAAATGCTCCGGTATACGGTGGTGAACCGCGCGGAGACAACAGGAGGTGTGTTTATATGGCCAAAGCCAGAAAAGTGGAAGTCAGCGAACAGCAGAAAAAGGAAATTCTGTCGATCGTTGATAAGTACAAGGGAACGAAGGGTGCGCTGATTCCGGTACTGCATGAGGTACAGGAATATTTCGGCTACCTTCCTCTCGAAGTCCAGGAAATTATTTCAGATAATCTCAATGTCCCTCTTGCTGAGATTTATGGTGTTGTAACATTCTATACACAGTTCACCACTCAGCCGAAGGGAAAATATGCTGTCAATGTCTGTCTGGGGACTGCCTGCTATGTTAAGGGATCCGCGAAAATCCTGGAGAAATTCGAGGAAACCCTGGGCATCAAAGCCGGCGGCGTTACTGAGGACGGGATGTTCAGTATCGACGCATGCCGCTGTGTCGGCGCGTGCGGTCTCGCTCCGGTTGCCATGATCAACGGAGAAGTATACGGCAAGCTCGTTCAGGATGATGTAAAGAGTATCTGCGAGAAATATATGGAAAACTAAGCGATGACGGATCTCTCACTGCACCTGATGGACATCATGCAGAACTCACTGACCGCGGGCGCGTCCTGTGTGGAGGTGGGTGTGAAAGCACAAAAAAGTACGGATCTTCTGACGCTGTACGTCAGGGATAATGGAAGCGGAATGACGGAGGAAACCCTTAAGAGAGTATCGGATCCGTTTTATACCACGAGGACGACGCGGAAAGCCGGACTCGGGATTCCACTGTTCAAAGCGTCCGCGGAGATGGCGGGCGGAGATTTCCGCATCGAGTCGGCTCCCGGAAAAGGAACTACGGTAACAGCGACTTATGAGATCAGTAATATCGACCGGAAACCGCTGGGAAGTGTGGCGGATACCGTGACGATGTGCATTATGGGACATCCCGGGATCGAATTCCATCTGATACTGGAAAATGAAGAGTCATCCTTTGTATTCCGGACAGAGGAAGTCCGGGAGCAGATCGGAGATGTTCCGGTGAACGATCCGGTCATTATTGGTTATCTTAAGGAAATGATAGAGGAACAGAGCAGAATTCTGTTCGGAGGTATATTGAATGAAATCATTAGCTGAACTGGCAGCGCTGAGGCAGAAAAGTCTCGATAAGCTGAATATGAGAAATGAAGATTCCGAAAGACAGAGAATCGTTGTCGGTATGGCAACGTGCGGGATCGCGGCAGGTGCCAGACCGGTCATGAATACTTTCGTTGAGGAAGTCAATAAAAGAAATCTGACAGATGTTGCTGTCAGCATGACTGGATGTATGGGCATGTGTGTCCTGGAACCGATGGTCGATGTTTACGATACAAAGGGAAACAAGACAACCTATGTCCATATGAATCCTGAAAAGGCAAAAAGAGTCATTGCCGAACATATAGTAAACGGACAGCCGGTTACAGAATTCATGATCACGGCTGAAGAAGCAAACAACGCTTAAGGAGGGAAACTCATGCAAATTGCAAGATCACATGTACTGATATGCGGCGGCACGGGATGTCTTTCCAACAATTCAATGAAGCTGAAAGAGCATCTTGAAAATAAACTGAAGGAACTGGATCTCGAAAAAGAGGTACAGATTATCATGACCGGATGTTTCGGGCTCTGCGCGGAAGGTCCGATTATCGTGGTCTATCCGGAAGGTGCCATGTATTCCCAGGTATCCATCAAGGAACTGGATACCATTGCCGAGGAACATCTCCTCAAGGGCAGAATCGTTGAAAAGCTGTTACTGGCGAACAGAACACAGGCTTATGACGAAGAAGGCCACCAGGTAGAGAACACCGACTTCTTCAAGATGCAGAAGCGTGTTGCCCTGCGTAACTGCGGCCGGATCAATCCGGAAAATATTGATGAATATATCGCTTATGACGGATATCAGGCACTGGGCAAAGTACTGACAGAAATGACCCCGCAGCAGGTAATCGATGAAATCACTGCTTCCGGTCTGAGAGGCAGAGGCGGTGCCGGATTCCCGACAGGAACCAAATGGAAGTTCGCGGCTGCGTCAGAAGGCGATGTCAAATACGTTGCATGTAACGCTGACGAAGGCGACCCGGGCGCTTTCATGGACCGTTCCGTTCTCGAAGGCGACCCGCATTCCGTACTGGAAGCCATGGCGATTGCCGGATACGCGACAGGTGCGCATCAGGGCTTTATCTATGTCAGAGCGGAGTATCCGACAGCGGTTAAGAGACTGAATATCGCGATTGACCAGGCCAGAGAGTATGGCCTCCTGGGCAAGGATATCTTTGGTACAGGTTTTGACTTTGATATCGAGCTGCGTCTCGGTGCCGGCGCGTTTGTCTGCGGTGAGGAAACCGCGCTGATGCGTTCCATCGAAGGGCACAGAGGGGAACCTCGTCCGCGTCCTCCATTCCCTGCAGTCAAGGGTATTTTCGACAAACCGTCCATGCTGAACAATGTCGAAACCTACGCGAATATCTGCCCGATCATCCTCAATGGCGCGGAATGGTTCGCGTCCATGGGTACTGAAAAATCCAAGGGCACGAAAGTATTCGCGGTTGGCGGCAAGATCAACAACACCGGACTGGTGGAGATCGAGATGGGTACGCCGCTGAGAGAAGTCATCTACAATATCGGTGGAGGCGTGCCGGAAGGCAAGAAGTTCAAAGCCGCGCAGACGGGTGGTCCGTCCGGCGGATGTATCCCGGCTTCCCTGATCGATACGCCGATGACCTATGATGATCTCAACGAAATCGGTTCCATGATGGGATCCGGTGGTCTGATCGTTATGGACGAAGACAACTGTATGGTGGATATCGCCAAATTCTACCTCGGATTTATCGTTGATGAATCCTGCGGCAAATGTCCTCCATGTCGGATCGGTACCAAGAGAATGCTGGAACTTCTCGAAAAGATTACGGATGGCAGAGGTGAAGAAGGCGACGTCGAAAGACTCGAAAAGCTGGCGAAGAACATCAAAGCTTCCGCGCTCTGCGGTCTTGGACAGACAGCGCCGAATCCGGTCCTCAGTACCATCCGTCATTTCAGAGATGAATATGATGCTCATGTAAGAGATAAGAAATGTCCGGCTGCTGTCTGTAAGAACCTTGTACGGATTGTCATTGACAAGGATAAGTGCAGAAGCTGCGGACTCTGCGCGAAGAACTGTCCGGTATCCTGCATCAGAGGAGAGCGGAAGGTTCCTTATGAAATCGACTATACAAAGTGCATCAAGTGCGGCGCATGTATTGAAAGATGTCCGTTCAATGCAATCAGCAGAGAGTCGTAGGAGGTCAGCGATTTATGAGTATGATAAACATTACAATAGATGGCAAAGCAGTACAGGTAGAGGAGGGAACGACGGTTCTCGAAGCTGCCAGAGTGGCTGGCATTGATATCCCGACGCTTTGCTACCTGAAAGATGTCAATGAAATCGGCGCGTGCCGTATGTGCGTTGTCGAAATCAAGGGAGCGCGTGCCCTGCAGGCTGCCTGCGTGTATCCGGTAGCGGAAGGCAATGAAATCTACACATCGTCTCCTGCAGTCAGAGAGGCCAGGAAGTCCACACTGGAACTGCTCCTTTCCAACCATAAGAAAGAATGTCTCACCTGTGTCCGTAACAGGAACTGCGAACTGCAGACACTGGCGGATGAACTGAATATTACGGAAATTGAGTTCGAGGGTGAAATGTGTGATCTCCCGATCGACGACTCTTCCCGTTCCGTTGTCAGGGATCCGCAGAAGTGCATAGCCTGCAGACGCTGTGTCGGTGCCTGTGAAAACCTCCAGAAAGTCCATGTTATCGATGCCCTGAACAGAGGTTTCAAGACAGAGATCGGACCAGCATTCGGCAAAAAGCTCGCTGATGTGGCATGTGTCAACTGCGGCCAGTGTATCGTCGCATGTCCTGTCGGTGCTCTTTATGAAAAGAGTGCCATTGATCAGGTATGGGATGCCATCAGAGACCCTGAAAAAGTCGTTCTGGTACAGACCGCTCCGGCTGTCAGAGCCGCGATTGGTGAAGAATTCGGAATGCCGATCGGTACTGCCGCGACGCATCAGATGGTCGGCGCGATGCTGAGAATGGGATTCGACAAGGTCTTTGATACGGATACCTCTGCAGACCTGACGATCCTTGAGGAAGGAACCGAGCTGCTGCACAGACTGCAGAACGGCGGAACCCTGCCTCTGATTACTTCCTGCAGCCCTGGCTGGATCAAGTTCGCGGAGCACTACTATCCGGATATGCTGGACAATCTCTCCACCTGCAAATCACCGCATCAGATGTTCGGCGCGGTTCTCAAGACCTACTACGCGCAGGAAGCGGGCATCGATCCGGCGAAGATTGTCAACGTTTCCGTCATGCCATGTACGGCCAAAAAATTCGAGTGCGACAGACCGGAAATGAGCGACAGTGGCTATAAGGATGTCGACTACGTTCTGACCACAAGAGAGCTGGCACGGATGATCAAGGAATGCGGTATCAATTTCCAGGAATGCGATGGCGAGTTCGAGCAGCCGTTCGGACCGGCATCCGGCGCGGGCGTTATCTTCGGAGCGACTGGTGGTGTTATGGAAGCTGCCCTCAGAACCGTGGCGGATATCCTGACCGGCCAGGACCTGCAGGACATCGAATATCATGATGTCAGAGGTGTGGAAGGCGTCAAGGAAGCAGCTGTTGAAATCAACGGAACGACTGTCAAGGTTGCAGTTGCCCATGGTCTCGGCAATGCCCGCAAGGTACTTGACAAGATCCGCGCAGGCGAAGCTGACTGGCATTTCGTTGAAATCATGGCATGTCCAGGCGGATGCGTCAATGGCGGCGGACAGCCGATCCAGCCGGCACGTGTCAAGAACTGGATTGATATCAGAGCAGAAAGAGCGAAAGCGGTTTACAGTGAAGACCTGAGACTGCCGATCAGAAAATCCCACCAGAATGATTCTGTCATGAAGGGCATCTATGAAGGATTTATCGGTGAGCCGGGCAGTGAACTGGCGCACAAGCTGCTTCATACGCACTATACACCGAGAGAACGGTTTTAATGTCAGACCGTGAATCCGGTATTTTCCAGAGTGGTACGAAGGATGGGTTTTGTGGTATATTGATAGCAGAGAAAATATATCGCGAACCAATCCGTATAAAAAATAAATGACCCGGAAAAGCGCGGGGATTATCCGTGCTTTTCCGCCAGAAGCGGGCAGCGAAAAGGATTCTCCTGAGCTGCCCGTTTGTATTCACTGCGTGGCAGTGGGCCGTTTTGAAAGGAACCTCATGACAAGATTTATCAGTGAACTGGCCGGAACCCTGGTGCCATATGTGCCGGGAGAGCAGCCAAAGGATAAAAAGTATGTAAAGCTCAATACGAATGAAAACCCGTACCCGCCTTCTCCGGCAGTCCTGCGCGCGATCCGGAAAGAGACGGAAAATCTCCGTCTGTATCCGGATCCGGACGCGGACGCGGCAAGGGAGGCCGCTGCCGCGTATTATAACGAAAGCCTGTCGCTGGACGGTGACGCGGCCCTGGATCGCGGCAATTTTTTCATCGGCAATGGCTCGGACGAAATTCTGGCGTTTATCTATCCCACCTTTTTTAAAGGAAAGAAGCTGGCCTTCCCGGACATCACGTATTCCTTCTATCCGGTTTACGCGGCCCTGTTTGAAGTGGACTGTGAAATTTTTCCACTGAAAGAGGACTTTTCTATGGACCTGGAGACCCTGATGCCGCTTCCGGCAGATGTGGCGGGCATGTTGCTGTGCAACCCGAACGCGCCGACGGGCAGGGCCCTGGAACTGGCGGAAATCCGGAGGATCCTGGAGGCAAACCGGGAACGGCTGATTGTCGTGGATGAAGCTTACGTGGATTTTGGCGCGGAAACCGCGGCAGGACTGGTCAATGAGTATGACAATCTCCTGATCACCCAGACGCTGTCCAAATCACGCCAGCTGGCCGGCATACGCTCCGGTCTGGCCATCGGTTGTCATGAACTGATCCAGGCGCTGGATACTGTTAAAAATTCCTTTAATTCTTATACCGCTGACCGCCTGGCCATCGCGGCTACTGTTGCGGCATTCGAGGACCGCGACTACTTCCATTCCACGCGGAATACCATTATTGAGACCAGGGATCACGTGACGGCAGAACTGCGCCGGATGGATTTTGATGTGATCGAGTCCAGCGCGAATTTCATCTTTGTAAAACCACCGGCAATGATCAGGGCGGAGCAGCTGTTTACGGAACTGCGGAACCGCGGCGTGCTGGTGAGATATTTCAATAAGCCCCGGATCAGTGACCGTCTCCGTGTCACCATCGGTACGCCTGAGCAGATGAAGACTTTCCTTGCGACCGTCCGTGAGATTCTGGAGGAGTGTTCCTGAGCGCCCTGCTTTTACGCAGAAGGAGAAATCAGACCCATGTTTGATATCGAGAAAAACATCCGGCTTCTTCCGGACCGTCCCGGCGTTTACCTGCACCGGGACAAACTGGGGCATGTGATCTATGTCGGGAAGGCGGTCAACCTGAAAAACCGGGTGACCCAGTACTTCCGCTCCCAGACCAATATGCCGGCCAAAGTCCGGGCGATGGTGGCAAACATCGAAGAATTTGAATATATTACGACAGATTCGGAGATGGAAGCGCTGATTCTGGAATGTAATCTGATCAAAAAGTACCGGCCCAAGTATAATGTCCTGCTGCGGGATGATAAAACCTATCCATATATTAAAGTGACTCTGGGAGAAGACTATCCCCGTGTCCTGAAAACCAGGAGAGTCCTGGATGACGGAGCAGAGTATTTTGGCCCGTACAGTGATGTGGGAGCAGTCAATGAAACAATTGACCTGCTGAACCGGGTGTTTCTGCTGAAGCGCTGTTCCGCGAAGTCTTTTCCGCAGAATTTCCGGCCATGTCTCAATTATCACATCGAGCAGTGCCGGGGGATCTGCACCGGAGAAGTCGGCCGGGAAGAATACCGTGCCGCCATCAGGGATGTCCTGGATTTTCTGAAAGGCAATAACCGGAAGATGCTGGATATGCTGACAGAAAAGATGAACATCTGCAGCAGGGAACTCAATTTTGAAAAAGCAGCGGAGTACAGAGATCAGATCCGCGCGGTGAAGGCGATCGGCGAAAAGCAGAAGGTTGTGCTTGGCAGTGAGAATGATATGGACATCATTCTGTGCGCGCAGGTCCGGAGCGGAACCCATGTCATCATTTTCTATGTCCGCAACGGGAAGCTGTCCGGCAGGGACAGTTTCCATATGGATTCGTCTGATGAAGAAAACCGGGCGGATGTCATTGAAGCGTTTATGAAACAGTACTATACGCAGGATATGATGATCCCCCGCGAGATCGCCGTGGAATGTGAACTGTCCGATCGTCCGATTATCGAAAAATGGCTGACGGAAATGCGTGGCGCCCATGTGAAGGTGTATGTGCCGCAGCGTGGTGACAAGAAAAAGCTGTTCGATATGACAAAACGGGATGTCGTGGAGATGACAAAAATGCTGGATGACCGGGCGCGTTCACGGGAAGAACGCAGGAATATCGTCAACGAGGAATTATCATCCGTATTCGGCCATCGCACCATGACGGATGAAAACGGACAGGAGGTTCCGGTCAGATGGAGGATCGAATCCTATGATATTTCCAATATCAATGGTGTGGATTCTGTCGGCGGTATGGTGGTGTTTGAGGATGGCAGAGCGCAGCGGCGTGATTACCGGAAATTCAAAATCAGGACGGTAGAAGGCGCGGATGATTATTCCAGTATGCAGGAAGTGATCTACCGCCGCTTCCGGCGGGCTCAGAAAGGAGACGCGGGATTCAGCCGGCGGCCGGATCTGATCTTTGTGGACGGCGGTCTGGGACATATCCACGCGGTTCAGGAGGTCCTCGATGCGATGAAGGAACCGATTACGGTCGCGGGAATGGTCAAGGATGACCGCCATCGTACAAGAGGCCTGATTGTCAATGAAGAAGAGCTGGATCTGAAGTCGCGGCCGGTGCTGTTCCGTTATGTGACGACCATCCAGGATGAAGTGCATCGTTTCGCGATCGGTTTCCATCATGATCTGAGAAACAAATCGATGACGAAATCCATCCTGGATGAGATTCCCGGGATCGGGGAGGTCCGGAAAAAAGCGCTGCTGTCCGCGTATGGCAGTATAGACGGCATCCGGAACGCTCCGGTGGAGGAGCTGGCCGCTGTGGAGGGGATGAATACGCCTGCTGCCGAAAAGGTACACGCATTCCTTCAGAGTCACTGATCTGAATTTTGTTATTGTTCAGTGTTCGATCATTAAAGGCAATATAACTGTCCGCAATGGAGTCCTGAGGGCTCCGCTCACCATTTTGAAAGGTCATCAGACCACATCGCGGGAGACAGCAGACCATTCCGCAAACTCACAGAAAGTCCCCTGACTTTCTGTTCGGACCTTGCTCCATGATTTTCACGTGATTTGGACACCACGTGAAAATTCTGCTGTCTCTTAATACATCATACCGCTTGGGTCTGTGACCTTTTGACAAAATGGCTCGAACGGAGCTGTTTTCAGGACTCCACTCCGGACTTGTACCTGCAGGTGATACCTGGTTGATGAGTGAGTAGTAACCTGAATTTTAACCCACTGTTTCTTTTTCAGAACTGGATATTGACGGCATCAGGATGGCTGCTGTATAATAATCAACCATCGAAAAGAAAGGAGAAAAGACAGCTATGGCAGATAATAAGAAGAAAAATGAATCCGTGAATTTACCGGCAGAAGAGGATGACGCAGATTATCTGACACTGGAGTTTGATGACGGAACGCAGACGGAATGCATGATCCTCGGTGTGTTTGACTGCGAAGGTAAAGAGTATATGGCTCTGGTACCGGATGGCGAAGGTGAGGATGTGTATCTTTACGGATATAAAGAAAACGCGGATGAAACCTTTGAGCTTCTGGACATTACGAGTGATGAGGAGTTTGACAGAGTGGCGGCGGAATTTGACCGGCTCGCGATTGATGAATAGGCTGTTTCCGGAAATGCGGAGAGCT
>CAMNJG010000022.1 GCA_946541285.1 uncultured Clostridia bacterium | reverse complement strand
CGCTGGAGGATGTTATTGACAGAGGGCTGACCGACTGGCCGTCCATGAAAAACGCAGTACGGGATTCTCTGCGGGAATTCGTCTTTGAACAGACCAAGAGAAATCCGATCATTCTGCCGATATTTGTGGAAGTATAGGAAAGAGGACCCCTGATCGGAGGAATCACAAATTGGAAAAGGAAACTGCAGAACGCCTTGAGAAAAGGATCAGTGAAATCCGCCGCTGTCTAAAGGAAAAAAACGCGGAAGCTTTCCTGCCCGCGAAGAGTGAAAACAAATACTATCTGTCGATGTTCCACTCTACGTCTTTTCATGTACTGATTACACATGAAAAGAATTATCTGATAACGGATTTCCGTTATCTGGAAGCCGCGCAGGAATGGAAGCCGCTGTTTGAGATTGTCGAATCCGGGAATGATTATAAGCTGCTGGATTTCCTGAAGGAAATGGACTTTAATGTCCTGGCGACAGAATACAGCCATACGTCGGTCGCTACGATGAAAAAGATCGAGCAGGCGCTTCCGGAGATGTACGTCGAAAATTTTGATGGTGTGACGGAAAAAATCCGGAGCATCAAGGACGAGTATGAACTGGAAGCGACAAAAAAGGCGGAGCATATCGGCGATCTGGCCTTTGAGTATATCCTGGGTGAGATCCGTCCGGGGATCAGCGAAAAAGAAATCGCGCTGAAGCTGGAACTGAAAATGAGAGAACTGGGAGCCTCCGGGCTTTCCTTTGATACGATCTGTGTATCCGGCGCACGTTCCTCCATGCCGCATGGAGAACCCAGTGACAAGCTGATCGAAACCGGAGATTTCGTGACGATGGATTTCGGATGTATTTATGAAGGTTACTGTTCGGATATGACCCGGACTGTCGCTGTCGGAAGTGTCACAGACCGGCAGCGCCTGGTATATGAAACGGTACTGGAGGCGCAGAGAGCCGCCGCGGAAGCCATGAAGCCGGGAGTGCGTGCCGCCGATGTCGATAAGGCCGCGAGGGATGTCATTGACCGGGCGGGGTTTCAGGGATGCTTCGGACATTCCCTGGGACACGGAACCGGCCTGGAAATCCATGAGACTCCGTTTGCCAGTCCGGTCAGCGAAGATGTCCTGCAGGCAGGAATGCTGCTGACCGATGAGCCGGGAATCTATCTCCCCGGAGAATTCGGTGTCCGTGTCGAGGACTTGTGCGCGATCACAGAGAATGGTATAATTAATTTTACTGAATCAGAAAAAAAACTCATTATATTATAACTGAGGAACAGCGGATTTTCAGGCTGTTTCCGACGCGGACCGCTGAACGGGTGACGGGTCTGATCTCTGGATCCTGACAGTGTCCGCAGAGCATGTGGGAGGAAAATATTATGGTAACAGCGGGAGATTTCAGAAAAGGCATTACATTTGTACTGAACGGTGAACCGCATGTTGTGCTGGATTTCCAGCATGTCAAACCAGGTAAAGGAGCGGCTTTTGTCAGGACAAAGTACAGAAATATCCTTACCGGGGCGACCAGGGAGGAAGCGTTCAATCCAAACGACAAGTTTGAGAATGCCATGATCGAAACCAAAAAGATGCAGTACAGTTACACAGATGGCGACCTCTACTATTTCATGGATGGAGAGACGTATGATATGATTCCTCTTTCACAGGAACAGGTTGAGGACGCGATTCCATACATCAAGGAAAATGATGAAGTCACGATCAAATTCTATGACGGAAACGCTTTCAGTGTAGAAGCTCCGAATTTTGTCAATCTTGTCGTAACGGAGACAGAGCCGGGTGTCAAGGGCAATACGGCGACGAATGTCACCAAGGCGGCAACAGTCGAGACCGGCGCGGTTGTACAGGTACCGATCTTTATCGAAGAAGGTGAGCTCATCCAGATCGACACACGGACAGGTGAATATCTTGGCAGGGCCAAGGCCGAAAAATAATACAGGAGCTGTTCCGGGGGCTCAGCTTCCGGGGCAGCTTTTTTGGTACAGAGTTTTCAAGGAGGAAAACCATGTCAGGCACCAGAAATCTTTTTAAAGTTGTTCTGATCGTTATCCTGGTGATTATCCTGGTGATTACCACCAGAGTGTTCCTGCTTTTCAGGGCGATGCAGCAGCCGGCGGACAGAAACGACAAATCGACGGTTTCCGTAAAAATTGAAAAAGGAAGCACGACCACGGGGATTGCGGAACTTCTTGACAAAAAAGGACTGATTTCCAGTCTGCCGGCATTTCAGCTGAAGTCCAGGCTGGATCACGCGGAATACAAAGCCGGTACTTATGACCTGTCTCCCTCGATGACGATGGACGAAATCGAAAAGATTCTGGTAGAAGGCAGGAGCAATGAAAATACCGTGGAAGTGACCATCCCTGAGGGATACAATCTGAAACAGATCGCGGAACGGCTGGAAGACAAAGGACTCTGTGATGCTGAGGATTTCCTGGAAGAAACCGAAAACGGGAAGTTTGATTATGGGTTTATGGACGATATGCTGACGGATGAACACCGGCTGGAAGGCTTCCTGTATCCGGATTCGTATCAGTTCTTTGAAAACGTGGAAGTTCACCAGATTATCGATAAAATGCTCGCGCGTTTCGATGAAGTCTATAAAAAGGCAAAAAAGGGAGCAAATGAAGATATTGTTTCCGACTATTCCCAGATGGAAATTGTGACAGTCGCTTCTCTGATCGAGAGGGAGGCCAGGCTGGACAGCGAACGCGCGGATGTCGCGAGCGTCATCTATAATCGACTGGATAAAAACATGAAGCTGCAGATCGATGCTACAGTCCAGTATGCGTTAGGCAATGTGAAAGAACGTCTGTATAACAGTGACCTGAAAGTCCAGTCACCATACAATACCTACCTCAATGAAGGGCTGCCGCCGGGACCGATCGCTTCCCCGGGAAAAGCCTCGATCAAAGCTGCCTTACAGCCGAATGAGACGGATTATCTGTTCTATGTTGTCAGCGCGAAAGGAGACGGTTCCCATAATTTCGCGGTTACCGACAGCGAATTCGCAAAATATAAGCAGGAGTATCTGTCTTCGTTAAAGAAATAGCCAGAATGAAAGTCGATCATAACAGATACATAATTAATGAAAAAGTAACGGAATATGTGGACGGATTTTACCGCCCTCCTGATCAGGACATCGCGAGCCTGAGGACAGAAGCGGAGCAGTGCGGGATTCCGGTGATCCTGCGGGACACAGAACGATTCCTGGTTACGCTGATCCGTATGCTCCGTCCTGCCCGTATCCTGGAAATCGGGACAGCCATCGGGTATTCTTCCATCTGCTTCGCCGGGGCGTCTGATCCATCGGTGAAAATCGTGACGATGGAAAGAGATCCTGAGCTGGCGTTACAGGCAGAGCGCAATATAGAGAAGCTCGGATATCAGGAACAGATTACAGTGTTAAAAGGAGATGCGGAGATCCTTCTCACAGAGCTGGACGGAGTGTTTGACCTGGTCTTTATCGATGCGGCGAAGAGTCATTATCTCCGGTACTGGGAACGGGCGATTCCTCACTGCAGGCCCGGCAGTGTCATTGTCTGCGACAATGTCCTGCTCAGGGGATCCGTGACCGATGAAGGCTATGATTCTTCTCCGAGGAGACATCATACCAGTATTAAACGGATGCGGGTATTTCTGGAAAAGATCACATCAGATCCTGCAGTCGAAACTTCCGTGATGACAGTGGGAGACGGGATTTCTCTTTCATATGTCCGGGAGTGCTGACGCCCGTTATTCTTTCTGCAGTTCGGAGGGATCATGAGAACACAGAAAATTGAACTGCTGGCTCCGGCCGGCGATCTGGAAAAACTGAAGACAGCCGTGGATTACGGGGCAGATGCCGTCTATTTCGGCGGTTCTGTTTTCTCACTCCGGACACAGGCGGGCAACTTCACACACGAAGAGATGAAGGAAGGAACCGCGTACGCGCACAGCAGGGGTGTCCGTGTATACATGACAGTCAATATTTTCGCGCACAACGAAGATATCGCAGAACTTCCGGCATTCCTGGATTCCATCGCGGATATTGAAATCGATGCTTTTCTGGTGTCGGATCCGGGGGTAATCACCATACTGAAACAGAAGCGTCCTGACGCGGAGCTTCATCTCAGCACACAGGCCAATACGACGAATTACATGACCGCGCGGTTCTGGTACGATTACGGTGTCAGGCGGATCGTTGCCGCGCGCGAAATGTCGATGGAGGAACTGAGGGAATTTCGCGCGAACCTTCCGGAAGATATGGAAATTGAAGTTTTTGTGCATGGCGCGATGTGTATGTCCTATTCCGGCCGCTGCCTGATGAGTAACTTCATGACCGGCCGGGATTCCAACCGCGGGGCCTGCGCGCATCCGTGCCGCTGGAAATACGCGCTGATGGAAGAAAAGCGACCGGGGGAATATTTTCCGGTTTATGAGGATGAAGGCGGATCTTATGTCTTCAATTCCAAAGATCTCTGCATGATCGAACACATTCCGGATATCGCGGAGGCCGGGATTGCCAGCGCCAAGATTGAAGGCCGTATGAAATCCGTTTTTTATCTCGCGACCGTGCTGCGTGTCTACCGGGAGGCCATTAATGAGTATTACCGGGATCCGGAACATTACTATTTCCGTGAGGAATGGATGTCAGAACTGACCAAGGCAAGCCACCGGCGTTTTACAACGGGATTCTTCTACGGAAAGCCGGACGCGGATGCGCAGAATTATGAATCCAGTTCCTATATCCGCAATTATGATTTTGTCGGGAAAGTCCTGTCATATGATCAGGATTCCCATATTGCGGTGATCGAACAGCGGAACAATTTCCGGACGGAGGATGAGATCGAGATTTTCGGTCCGGGAAGTACCGGCTTTTTTACGCAGACAGTGGGTGAGATGCGGAATATTGAGGGCGAAGTCATCGAAGTAGCTCCTCACGCGCAGATGACCGTATCGTTCCGGACAAAGTATCCGGTCGCTCCGGGTTATCTGCTCCGGCGCAGACGGAAAACGGACGAGGACGGATAGATGGAGGAGAAGCCATGGCTGAGGAGATGGAACAGGAAGCATCGGAAGAAATGATTGCTCTGGCTGCTGCGGAAGTCGCGCTGGAGACTCCCGGGGTATATTCCCTGATGCCCGGGATTACGGAAACCATCCAGGGAAATCTCCTTCGCAGGGCAGTCGATGCTCCCGGTGTCCGGGTGAGCCGGACGGGAGATCAGATTATGATTGATATGACGCTTGTGACAGAGTATGGATTTAATATCCCGTCCGTTGCCTGGAATGTGCAGGAACGGGTGAAGAAGCGTGTGGAGTCGGTACAGGGACTGACGGTTGATGTGGTCAATATTCACGTTCAGAAGATCCATTTTACCGCTCCGCAGGAGGAAACCGATGAACCGAAGAACTGAAAGAGAAAATCTCATGAAGCTCGTTTATGAGATGCATATGAATCATGATTTCAGTATGCTGGCATATGAATCGTTCTGTGAACAGTATCTGGAAGAGACACCGAGTCCTTATTTTAAAACGGTTCTCGAGACGATTATCGCGAACAGACCGTTTCTCGATGAAGCCATCGAAAGGAACAGCAAAAACTGGAAGCTGAACCGTATGTCTGCCGTTGATCTGTCCATCCTGCGCATTGCCGCGGCGGAGATTCTGTATGACAGCGGGGTCCCGGAGGAAGTTGCCATTAACGAAGCTGTAGAACTGGCGAAGAAGTATGGCACAGAAAAATCGCCGGGATTTATCAATGGTCTGCTGGGAAGCCTGGTGAGAGAAAATGCAGAGTAATCCCGGACAGGAATGGCCATCCGCAGTGCTGGCTTTTGATACCAGTGCGTACACTACTTCTGTTGCTGCGGTGCGGGAGGACGGAAGTGTTCTCGCGGAGGAACGCCGGCTGCTGGATGTAAAAAAAGGAGACAGAGGCCTGCGTCAGTCGCAGGCCTTTTTTCAGCATATGGCGAATCTTCCGGGACTGACGTCGGCCGTTTGTCATCAGCTGAAGGAACAGGGGACAGAAATCTGTGCCGTGTCTGCCAGCTCGAAGCCAAGACCGGAAGAAGGATCCTACATGCCGGTGTTTATGGCCGGACTGCGTACAGCAGAATGCGTAGCGTCCGCGCTGCGTGTTCCGATTTACCGCTTTTCACATCAGGAGGGACATATCGCAGCGGTTGCAGGAGTGCTGCCACAGGCACAGAAATCCCTGGCTTTTCATCTGTCCGGAGGAACCAGTGAGCTGCTCCTGCTGGAAGGATGTACACCGGTCCGGATCACAGGAGGGTCGAAGGATCTGTCCTTCGGGCAGCTCATTGACAGGACGGGTGTGGCTTACGGGATGTCTTTTCCCGCGGGAAAACGCATGGACGAGGCAGCGCTGGAAGGAATGGCAGAAGTACCGTATCATTTTTCCAGCCGGAAGCGCCGTGTGTTTGAGGAACCGCTGCTGGGACCGATCTATCATAATGGCACCAGTGTCAATCTCTCCGGAACGGAGACACTGTGCCAGAAAGCCGCGCGGCAGGAACTGCCTCTGACAAAGGTCGCGGCAGAGCTGTTTTTCCGCATCGCGGATGTGATTGTCGCCCTTGTTTCGGAAGCAGCCCGTCAGGAGCAGGTCGTACAGGTGATTCTGGCAGGAGGCGTGGCATCAAGCCGCTTTCTGCGCGGACAGATCCGCCCGGCACTGGAACGCCGGGGATTAGAGGTGTTTTTTGGAGATCCTGCGCTGTCGTCCGACAACGCGGTGGGAACCGCGCGTCTGGGCATGGATGCGTATTTGCGTGACCGCGCGGCGAAAAATCAACAGTACCGGAACGGTTAACCGTGGACATTAAACTGTACTTATTATATAATTCTACTATTATGAAAAAATTGCAGAAGAACGGAATACGGGGGCTGTGCAGACAAGAAATACAGTTCCTCAATGTGAGAGGAGTATACAGATGAAGACTGTCAAGGCAGGCATTCTGGGGATCGGAAATGTTGGAACCGGCACATACAGGACACTTCAGCTTAACCGGGACAAGATTATCGAATCGACCGGTATGGATATCGAAGTGACAAAGATTCTGAACAGACATCCGGATCGTGACAGAGGCATTACGATTGACAAGAACATATACGTACAGGATGCCTATGATATTATCAATGATCCTGAGATTGACATTGTTGTGGAACTGATTGGTGGCATCGAGCCGGCGACCACTTTTATGGCCGACGCGATCAAAAACGGGAAGCATGTCGTAACCGCAAACAAAGCGGCACTGGCGGAGCACGGAAAAATGCTGCAGAAGCTGGCGACACAGAATGGCGTCATGCTCCGGTTTGAAGCCAGTGTCGGTGGTGGCATCCCGATCATCAACGCGCTGACAAGTGCTCTCCTTTCCAATGATTTTACCGAGATTCTGGGAATCGTAAACGGTACGACCAATTATATCCTGACCAAAATGACCGAAGACGGCGCGGATTATGAAGCGGTCCTGAAGGAAGCACAGGCAAAAGGCTTCGCGGAAGCTGATCCGACAGGGGATGTCGAAGGTAACGATGTCGCGAACAAGCTGTCGATCCTTCTGTCGCTTGTCTTTGGAGTAGAGGTACCGCCTTCCCGGATTCCGACACAGGGGATCACCGCGATCAACAAGACGGATATCGCTTATGCCAACAAATTCGGATGCACCATCAAGCTCCTGGCCGCGGCCAAAAAGGTCGACGGAAAAGTGGAGTGTGATGTCCAGCCGACCCTCATTCCGGAAGAGCATCCGCTGGCATCGGTCAACAACGAATTCAACGCGATCTTCCTGCATGGCAACGCAGTGGATGACATCATGTTCTATGGCAAGGGTGCCGGTCCGCTCCCGACAGGCAGCGCGGTCGTCGGGGATATGATCGCGATCGCTGTGGCGATTGACAAACAGAGTGCTTTCGACTCCAAGCCGCTGCTCCGCTATGATTCTGACCTGGAGTATATGGGAGAAGGAAAGAATCAGTATTATGTAAGGCTGTCGGTTGATGATATGCCGGGAATCCTCGGAAATATCTCCTCAACACTGGGCCGGTACGGCATTGGCATCGAATCTATGATGCAGAGTACACACTCCAAAAATGCGGACGAAACCGTTCCGCTGGTCTTCATCTTCTACGAGACAAACAGAGAGGTTCTCGATGAAGCGATGGAAGAACTCAAGAACAGATCCTTCGTCAAGTCAGTTGACAGTGTGATCAGAGTAGAAAAGTAAGAAAGGATCGGAGGAATCAAGGAATGGGTCTGACACTGGATATGATCTATCATGCCGCGTTTGTCCTGAAAAGCGCGGCGCGCAAAACGGATGTGATCAAAGCACCCAGACTTTCAGAAGAATGCAATATTTATCTGAAAACGGAAAATCTGCAGAATACCGGCAGCTTCAAGCTCAGGGGCGCTGCGTACAAAATCAGCCAGCTCTCAGAAGAAGAAAAGAGCCATGGCATTATCGCCTGCAGCGCCGGCAACCATGCCCAGGGCGTCGCGATGGCTGCCACAAAGCATGGGATCCGTTCGACGATCTGTATGCCGGACGGTGCGCCGATCAGTAAGGTGGAAGCGACGAAGCGGCTGGGAGCAGAGGTTGTCCTGGTACCGGGAGGTTATGATGCCGCGGCGGTTCGGGCGGAGCAGCTGGTAGAAGAAACAGGTGCCACGTTTATCCATCCGTTTAACGATGAGCAGGTCATGGCAGGACAGGGAACGATCGGCCTGGAGATCCTGGACCAGATTGAAGATATCGACGCGATTGTGGTACCGGTTGGCGGCGGTGGTCTGATTGCCGGGGTGGCATTTGTGATCAAAAGCCTGAAGCCGGAAATCAAAGTTTACGGCGTACAGGCGGCCGGATCAGCCAGTATGGTTGAGAGTGTAAAGCATGGAAGCCCGGTGACGCTGGATTCTGCGTCGACATTCGCGGACGGTATTGCTGTCAAGTGCCCGGGAGACAAGACACTCGCGATTGTACAGAAATACGTGGATGACGTGGTGACGGTCACAGAGGATGAAATCGCGACAGCGATCCTCGCGCTGATTGAGAAACAGAAACTGATCGCGGAGGGTGCCGGCGCGGTCAGTGTGGCAGCCGTCATGTTCGATAAAGTACCGGTGAAAGGTAAAAATGTCGTCTGTCTGGTTTCCGGCGGCAATATCGATGTCAATATTCTCAGCAGGGTCATTACCAGAGGTCTGGTCAGGAGCGGCCGGAATGTCAACCTGACGATTGCGCTGGAGGACAAACCGGGCCAGCTGGAATCCGTTTCCCGGATTGTCGCGGACTGTGGCGGCAACGTCACTTCTGTCCAGTATGACCGTGGGGATGTGAACATGGCCATTACCAGCTGTTTCCTGAAGCTGGCCCTGGAAACCAAAAACGAGGAGCAGATCCTGCTGATCAAGGAAAAGCTCGCGGAAGAAGGATTTAAAATTGTAGAATAACAGAGGAGTAATTTGATATGAAACGTATCAACACGGACAAGGCGCCGGCAGCACTGGGACCGTATTCCCAGGCGCTGGAAGCCGGCAATATTGTATTTGTTTCCGGACAGATTCCACTGAACCCGGAAACCGGTGTCATCCCTGAAACCATTGAAGAACAGGCAGAGCAGGCTATCCGGAACGCGGAAGCGATCCTGAAGGAGAACGGGATGTCCCTGTCAAACGTGATAAAAACCACCGTCCTTCTGGATGATCTCGGAAATTTTGAGACAGTCAATAAAATCTACGGGGAACATTTTACCGAACCATACCCGGCCAGAAGCTGTTTTGAAGTTTCAGCGATTCCAAAGGGCTGTAAGATCGAGCTGGAATGCATTGCGGTAAGATAGCGCAGCGCATGAATGGAGTCATCATGATCGCGAATCGATACACAATTATTATGATAAGAGATCAGGGAGGCTGTTCATGAGTGGCAAAACAAAGAACAGCATCCTGAAGAACCGGTGGGTCCAGCTGACAGTTTCGCTTTGCGCGGTCGTCATGTTTTACCTGTTTATCGCGAACATCAATCTGCTGCTGAAGGGCTTCTCCTCATTCGCGGGCTTTATTTCCCCGGTAGTCATCGGCCTGGTACTGGCCTATGTCATGAATCCTCTGTCCAATCTGTTTGAGAATTATGTTTTCAGAAAAGTAAAAAAACAGACCACACGCCACAGCCTGGCTGTGGTGGCAACCATTGTGGCGGTCCTGTTAATACTCACTGTTCTGCTGAGTGTCCTGATTCCTCAGTTATTCAGGAGTGCCGCGTATCTGGTGGGGCATATCAATATTTATACGGATCAGCTGCAGGGATTTGTCAGCAGGATTGCCGGCAAATCCGCGGACCGTCACCTTCAGATTGAAAGTATCACAAATTCCCTCAACAGTTTCCTGGACAATATCACCTCAAGTATCACAGGGAATTATGACAACCTTGTCACGACATCTGTGACATTTGGAAAACGGGTAGTGAATTATGTCATTGCGTTTATCCTGGCGGTCTATTTTCTCCTGGATAAGGAAAAGCTGGTCAATGGCTGTAAAAGCCTCATGCAGGCTGCGCTGAAAGGCAGCAGTTATGACCGCTCCATGGATTTTCTCAGTCGCTGTCACACGATCCTGATCCGTTATATCGCGTTTGATATCATCGATGGACTGATGGTGGGCGTCGTCAATTACATATTTATGAAAATCGCCGGGATGCCTTATGCCGGGCTGGTTTCCATTGTGGTGGGCGTGACCAATCTGGCTCCGACCTTTGGTCCGATTGTCGGATGCGCGATCGGCGCGTTTATCCTGGTACTGATCAATCCGTTCCAGGCGCTTTTATTCATTATCTTCACCGTGCTGCTGCAGGTTTTTGACGGCTATATTTTCAAGCCACGCCTGTTTGGCGCGACACTGGGAGTGTCCCCTCTCCTGATCATCCTGTTTATCGTTCTCGGAGGACGGCTCTTTGGAGTGGCGGGGATCCTCCTGGCCATCCCGGTGGCCGCGATCGCGGATTTTGTCTATCGGGAATTCATTATCACCCGTCTGGAAGACAGAAGGAAACAGCTCCAGGATGAAGATGACGATCGTGATGTAAAGACCGTGATGCAGACGATCCGTGAGGGATTCTCAGAAATGACGGACGACGTGGAGGATCCGGGAACTGATAGGGAAACGCGTGACAGGTCTGTGACCGGTATCATGGAAGACCTGAAATAAGGAACTGTAGTTTAATAAATTATACAGTTCCTAATGTGAATCAGTAGGTGGCTGGTCAAATCGCGCGGGCATAAAATAATTGTTATTTTTTTGTTCATCCGGTGGTTCATCTGCCTGAAAAATGATAAAATAAACTATAGCAATTATTGTTAGAGAAAGCGCTCTGAAGAATGAAGCATTTTCTCAATAATCAGAAAGATTACCGGGAGGTTAACAATGGATTTCAGATTAACGGAAGCTCAGGAAGCATGGAAGAAAAAAGCTGCAGATTTCGCAAAAGAATATGTAGAACCGGTAGCGGCTGAACTTGACAAAACAGGGGAATTCCCTACTGAAAACGTAAAACGGATGGCAGAACTCGGTTTCCTCGGACTGCCGTTTGATGAAAAATATGAAGGTCAGGGGACGGATAATGTCTCTTATGTCGCTGTTGTCGAAGAGATCGCCAAGGCCTGCGCGTCCCACGCGATAATCGTTTCGGCCAATAACTCACTGGTTGGCTGGCCGATCGCCCACTTCGGAACAGAAGAGCAGAAAGCGAAATATCTGCCGGATCTCTGCAGCGGAAGAAAACTGGGTGCTTTCTGCCTGACAGAAAAAGAAGCCGGTACCGATTCCTCCAGACAGAAGACAGAAGCTGTCGACAAAGGTGACTACTGGCTCCTGAATGGTGAAAAGAAATTTATCACCAACGGTGGTGTCGCAGATACCTATCTCGTATTCGCCATGACGGACCGCTCCCAGGGAGCCAAAAATGGTATCACGGCTTTCATCGTAGAAAGCGGCTGGGAAGGCGTATCCGCAGGTAAAATTGAGAAGAAGATGGGTATCAGAGCTTCCCAGACAGCTGAAATGCATTTTGATAATGTCAAGGTCCCGAAAGAAAACCAGCTCGGCAATGTCGGCTGGGGATTCTACTACGCGATGGAGACACTGGACGGCGGCAGAATCGGTGTTGCCGCGCAGGCTCTGGGTATCGCGCAGGCTGCTTTCGACCATATGGTTGATTATATGAACGAAAGAGAGCAGTTCGGTGTCAAGCTGGGCAAGCTGGATACACTCCGTTTTGAAGTCGCGAAGACCAAGGTTCAGCTCGATGCGGCCAGACTGCTGGTTTACAGAGCAGCCAATTACAAAGATCTCGGCCTGCCGGTCAAGGAAGCAGCGGCGATGGCCAAATACGCGGCTTCCCGCGCGGCAGTGGATATCACCAGACAGTCGGTACAGTTCCACGGCGGATACGGCTACATGCAGGAACGCCCGATCGAACGTATGTACAGAGATGCCAAGATTACAGAAATTTACGAAGGTACCAACGAAGTCCAGCAGATGGTCATCGCTGCCTGCACCTTCGATGTACCGCAGAACAAATAATCAGACAGGAATCTATATTTTCATCAGTCAGGAAGCTGAATGATCGCAGCAGTTTCCTGAGCATACAGTAACGTATAGCAGTAATGTGCCGGCAGGTGTTTATCGGTCGGCACATTCTTTGTGTAAAGAAAGAACAGGAACACAGAATGGCAATTGACTACGAAGATTTTATGAGCAGAGAAGCGAAATGGGCAGAAGTTGATCTGGACGCGCTGGCCTACAATATCCGCAGTATCCGGGAAAAAACAGGTCCGGACAAGCGTATCTGCGCGGTGATCAAGGCAAACGCGTATGGCCACGGGGCACTGGTCTGCGCGAAAACACTGCTGGAAAACGGAGCGGATCAGTTCGCGGTGGCCGTCATGAACGAAGCGCTCGAACTCAGGAGCGCCTTCCCGGAGCAGGACATCCTGGTCCTGGGAAACCTTCCGTATGGAACGGAAAAAACCTCCATTAATGCGGATTTGCAGCATACCGTAACCTCGATCGAAAAAGCGAAACTTCTGTCAGAGACCGCTGTCCGTCTCGGAAAAACGGCCAGGATCCATATCAAAGTTGACTCCGGCATGACCCGTCTGGGATTCCTTCCGGATGAGGAAGGGGTCAGAGAAGTCATGGAAATTGCCAAACTGCCGAATCTTGACCTGGAAGGGATCTTTACACATTTCGCCCGGGCCGACGAAGTCGACAAATACTGGGCTGAAAAGCAGTATGAGAAATACTGCTGGTTTGTGGACCGCCTGGCGGCGGAAGGGATTTCTTTCCGTCTGAAGCATGTATCGAACAGTGCCGCGATCATGGAAATGCCGCAGACCTGTCAGGACAATGATATGGTACGTCCGGGAATCATTCTTTACGGAATTTATCCGTCCGGAGAGGTGCTTCCGGAAAATCTGGATATTAAACCGGTGATGACCTGGAAAACGAGGATCCTGCATGTGAAAACCCTCAGGGAGGACCGGCAGATCAGTTACGGAGGAAAATACACGGCGCACCAGGGAGATGTGATCGGGACACTGGCAATTGGCTACGCGGATGGCTATTCCCGGGCGCAGAGTGGTAAGGCGGAGGTCCTGTACAGGGGGCACAGAGTCCCTGTCATCGGAAACATCTGCATGGATCAGTGCATGATTGACCTGACGGAGTTCCCGGATGCGAAGGTTGGTGATGAAGTCATACTGATGGGCAGAGACGGCGATGAGTTTATCTCAGCAGACGACCTGGCGGCGCGTTTCGGGACGATCGGTTACGAAATCGTCTGCGCGGTGAACCGCCGCGTACCGCGTTACTATCTTAAAAACGG
>CAMNJG010000021.1 GCA_946541285.1 uncultured Clostridia bacterium | reverse complement strand
CGACCGTCCAGATCAGGAACATGGCGGCCAGCGCGATGCAGACTGCCGAGATCAGACGTTTTCGTCGGGCTTCATAATCTTTTTTCGTTTTTTTTCGACTTTTTTTTGCCATTTTTTCTCCCCCTTCTTTCTTCAGGAAGTGTACGGCAGCTGCGCCATCCGGCCTCGCTGTCAGACTTCCTGATAAATCGCGTCCCGGAGCATTTCGCGTCCGAACGCGTCGATTCTTTCAAGGATACTGTCCCCGCAGACTTCTCTCAGCCGTCTGATGGCCATCCCCAGATCCGGCTGGCGCCATTCCGGACTGTGGCAGTCCGAGCCAAGGATCTGTACCTGCCCGCTTTCAATCATCGGCTTGTAAAACGGAACATTGTGGACACCATTGATATAAATCGCGTTCATCTGCACGATCACTTCCGGCATTTCCAGAAAATGACGGATATATTTTTCCGGTGTAAACGTATGCATATACCGGTCGATATGCGGGATGATCGGTGTAAATGGCGTATGGAGCGCGATATCATCAATCACCTTGATATTTTCTCCTGTCCACGGCATAAACGGCATCTCTGTCATGATGTAATTCGTTCCGTTGATGCGGAGCTTGTCCAGATAATCCCAGTGATTCATATCCGGCTGGAATTCCACCTCTGCTCCGAAAATCATGCGCGGGATATGCTTTTTGTCGTCCTCCGTAAGATACTGGCAGATCTGGTCAAAGCGCAGCTGCCGTTCCTCCAGCCAGGGACCGATCTGATGCTCGCCCAGATGAAAATGCGGAGTAAGAACGACGGTATCAATCCCCTGCTCATAGCTCATCCGCAGCATTTGGATGGATTCCACGACATTATGGGAGCCATCGTCGATATGATGCAGGATGTGTGTGTGAAAATCAATCATGCTATTTGCCTCCCGCTGCATGTCCTTTAAAATGAAAGGTCGCTCAGAACGATCAGCAACATTCCCTCTTTTACAGTAATCACGGCCCTGTCTGTCACAAATTCATTGCTGACGCCCAACGGAAACCGGTTCGTCAGCTCCGCATCCGTCAGCGGATAACGCAATCCCGAAAAGCTGACACCGCGTACCCGCCGGTCCATCGCAAAAACGGATATTTTGGTCCAGTGGCCGCGCGCGATCCTGCGGGTGCCGTTCTGAAACGCGAAAATCTGATGATTCTGATCCACCAGCGTGCAATGCGCGCCGTGCTCCGCCGCATAGGCACAGAGTGAAACATTGGCCAGTTCGTGGTCAAGGCGCCCTCCCAGTGCTCCGCAGATGATCAGGTTCCGGTAGCCTTTTTCCATGGCGGCCCGCATCGCCAGGAAGGTATCGGTCTCATCCTTCACCGGATCCGCTCTCTGGACCGTAATCCCCGCCGCGATGGGACCCGGCCAGGAATCAAAATCGCCCACCACCAGATCCGGGACGATCCCCGCGTTCACCGCGTGACCATAACCCTGATCACAGGCAATAATATACTCCGCATTTTTGGCTGCGGGAGGGATATGGCACTGAGGCGCTCCCGTGATGATTAAACATGTTCGTGACATGGTCTGTTCCTTTTTATTCCTTTATTCCGAGACCGGCCCGCTCCCGGGCAGCCTGCAGCAGCTGTTCTTTTTTATTTGGAATCCGATCTTCCATCACCGCTTCGAGAAGCCAGGACAGAATGTCTCCTACTGTTTTTCCCGCGGGAATCCCCGCGCGAAGGAGATCGCCTCCATCGACCGCCAGGGAAGACAGACTGACACAGTCTCCCTCTTCCACAATCCGGTCCAGCAGGATCCGTACTTCTCCGATACGGTTCCTGGTTCCTGTCATGTATTTTTCATATTTCCCGGAGGCATCCGCCATCTGCACTTCCAGCAGTTTCCGGAGTGTCGTTTCTCCCAGCCGGTTCAGGCAGCGCCGGAGCAGCGGACGATCCGCGTAAAGCTTCAGGTCATGCTCCCGTACCAGCGTGACGATTTCCTCCCGGAACGTATTGGGAAACCGCATCCTCCGGAGAATCCGGTCCGCTGTTTCGGAGCCTTTCTGCTGGTGCCCTTTAAAATGCCCCCGTCCGTTTTCGTCTTCCACATATACCACAGGCTTGGCAACATCATGCAGCAGCATCGTCATCCGCAGCTGCGGATCCGGCCGGATAAAATCAACCGCCGCCAGGGTATGATGCCACACATCCCGGTTATGGTAGGGACTTTTCTGATCGAAGTCAAACATCGGGGCAAGCTCCGGAATCAGGACCGCGAAAATCTCCCGGTACTCATCCAGCAGCGCGGCGGTACGCTCTGTCGTCAGAAAGCGGAGCAGCTCCGCGTCGATCCGCTCATACGCCACTTTTTGCAGCATCCCGCTGCAGCGGAACATCGCCTCCCGGGTCAGCGGATCCGGCTGATAGCTTTTGACGGACAGAAACCGCAAGGCCCTCATAATCCGCAGGCCATCCTCTGAAAAACGGGTTTCCGGCTCTCCTACACAGCGGAGGATTCCCCGCCGGAGGTCTTCCCGTCCCCCAAAATAATCAATGACTCCTGTCTCCGGCGACCAGGCCATGGCATTGACGGTAAAATCACGGCGGGCCAGATCTTCCCGGAGCGAGCTGACAAAACGGACCTGATCAGGGTGGCGCCCGTCGGAATACCGTCCGTCGCTCCGGTAGGTCGTGACCTCTACCGGATGACCGTCCGCCATGACCGTCACGGTCCCATGAAGGATCCCGGTTTCAATCACTTTATGATCCGAAAATAAAGCCGCGGTTTCTGATGGAAGCGCGGAAGTGCACAAATCAAAATCCTGTGGCGGCTCACCGGACAGCGCGTCCCGTACCGCTCCGCCTGCCACAAACGCTTCATATCCCGCGCCGTGGAAACGCTCCAGTATTTTTAATATATATTGTGGAATCATGATTCTGTTTTCCATCGTTGTTCTCTGTTTTCGCTCATCTGTGTTTTCCTGATCATGCAACGTGTCTCTCATCGCAGAAAAGCCCGCGCGGTCTGTCCGAAGATATCAGTCACCCATACAGAATCACAGAATTCCGGAACTTCGTCCATCTCCCGCTCAATATGCCCCCTGCTGTCGCGGAAAACGGTCTTTTCGGCATGAAACGTACCATCTTCCGAGGTTTTTCCCGCGCACCAGTAATCGACCAGCGCGAAAGGATCCTTCTCGAGGACACCTTTGATTTTTTCCCGGTCCCGTTTGCTGATGATTTCCGTCTGCGAACCAGTGAAAGATTCCAGCACGACGCGGTTTCCTTCCCGCCGGGCTTCTGTCAGACAGACCGTCTGGGACTGTCCGGTGCAGTTTTCCAGCTGAAAACCGTAACCGTTCCGCAATGGCCGTTTCATGGCGTTTGCCACCGCCAGCGGGCTGACATCCGCGCAGATAAAGCGCCTCCCTGTGGCAGCAGCCGCCGCGGCCAGGGTACCGGAGCCGCAGTAAAAATCACCGCACAGATCTCCTGTATCCGTCACCATTTCAATCAGCCGCCTGACCAGTGCCTCCGGCTTCTGTGTCGCGTAATTCAGGCGTTCTGAGGAACTGCGCCCGACCATGTCAATCTGCCAGACATCCTTCAGATTGACCATCGTGTACCAGCCGATCTCATCCTGAAATTCTTCCACTCCTTTAAAATGATAAGGTTTCAGACCACGGTTATAGGACTTTTCCTTTCCCGGATAAAATTTATACTGGCCGCTTCTGGCATAAAACAGCAGATTGTCATGCTTTCTGGCCAGGTGCCGCTGCGCGGCGCCTCCGGATTTATAGGTCCAGATAATCTCATTTACAAAATTTTTCTCGCCGAAGATCTCATCCATCAGTAATTTCACCACATGTGACGCGTGCCAGTCCAGGTGGACAAAAATACTGCCTGTTTTCTTCAGCGCGTCCCGCATCAGCATCAGGCGCAGCGCCAGGGAGCTGAGATAACCCGTCATCCCGCTGCCCCATTTATCATGGTAGGCTCTGAGACTGACCGCTTCGGTTCCGGGAACTACTTCTGATTTTACCGGGATCCGCACTCCTTTATCACCTCTGGTAAAGAAAGGGGGATCGCAGTAAATCATGTCAAACTTTTCCTCGAACACTCCTGACGCGAGACCGGACTCCAGTATTTCCGCGTTATCTCCCAGCAGCAGCGTCCCCGCCTGCCGGCCACTGCCCTTATTGCTGAAAACGGGGCGTCTGCCCGGCTGGGGCGCTCTGCACCTCAACTGGAAATATTCTGCTTCCGCGCGGTCGATAATTTCCGGCAGTTCTCTGATCAGGCTCATGCTTCTTCCTCTCTTCAGTGTTTTTTCTTTCGTGCCGGCGGATGTTTCCCTTTCACTCCGGACCGGCGTTTTCCTGCGCTGCCCGCAGCGCGCGGACGATTCGTTTTCCGGTGTTCCTGCCGCCGGGTCCCTTCTGTGGTCTTTTCCGGCGGTACCAGAAACGCTTTTCCATATCCGATCAGGTCTTCCCTGTGGATCTGACGCAGCGCCTTCCGTACCAGAGAAGCGTTTTCCGGTTTGTTAAAATGCAGCATTGCCCTCTGCATTCTTTTTTCCTCCGGATCCCTGGCGACGTAAACCTTCTCTCCTGCCACCGGGTCAATCCCCGTATAATACATGCAGGTTGAAAGGGTCCCCGGTGTCGGATAAAAATCCTGAACCTGGTCCGGGACAAAGCCGTGCCGGTTCAGGAAAACCGAGAGTTCACACGCGTCCTCCAGAGTGGAACCCGGATGCGAGGATATGAAATAGGGAATCATATACTGTTTTTTCCCGATCCTCCGGTTTTCTTCGGTAAACTCCCGCAGAAAGGTTTCAAATACCCGGACGGGAGGCTTATGCATACGCCGGAGGACATTATCGGAAATGTGTTCCGGTGCCACCTTCAGTTCCCCGCTGACATGGAACCGGCATAATTCCCGGAGAAACGCCCGGCTCCGGTCCGCCAGCAGATAATCATAGCGGATGCCCGAGCGGATAAATACTTTTTTTACACCCGGCAGGGAGCGGAGTGAGCGGAGGATATCAATATATTCACTGTGATCCACCCTGAGGTTGGGACAGGGGGACGGGAACATACAATCCCGGTGCGTACAGACGCCACGGGTTTTCTGCCGGTCACAGGCAGGTCTGCGGAAATTGGCTGTCGGGCCTCCCACGTCGTGAATATATCCCCTGAATTCCGGATCTGCGGTCAGAAGACGCGCCTCCCTGAGCAGGGATTCTTTACTGCGGGCCTGAATACGCCGTCCCTGATGAAACGTCAGGGCACAGAAACTGCATTCGCCAAAGCAGCCCCGGACGGAAGTCAGGCTGAACTTCACTTCCCGGATGGCCGGAACGCCGCCGGCCGCCCCATACATCGGATGAAAGGTTCTTTCATAGGGAAGTTCATATACGTCATCCAGTTCCTGTGTCGTCAGAGGCTCCGACGGCGGATTCTGCACCACATACAGGCCTCCGCCATATGGCTCTGCCAGCCGTTTTCCGGTCATGTAATCGGTATTGCGGTACTGGATCAGGAAACTGTCCGCATAGGCTTCTCCGGATTCCCGGATCTCCCGGAAGGAAGGCAGCATCACCAGCTGGTCGTCCCAGGCATTGTCCTGTTCAAAGGTTTCGCTGCGGACGGTATACGCGGTTCCCCGGATCCACGTAATTTCTTTTACGTCGATCCCGGCTTCCAGCGCCTCCGCGATTTCCGTGACCGCATGTTCCCCCATCCCGTAGATCAGCAGATCCGCCTGCGAATCAATCAGGATGGAATTGCGGACCCGGTCATCCCAGTAATCATAATGTCCCAGACGGCGCAGGCTGGCTTCGATCCCTCCGATAATGACAGGGACCTCTCCGCCGTAAGCCTCCCGGATACGGTTACAGTAAACAATGACGGCCCGGTCCGGCCGGTGGCCGCTCTCTCCGCCAGGGGAGTAGAAATCCTGGCGTCTGCGGCGCCGGAATACCGAGTAATGATTGACCATCGAGTCAACATTCCCGGAATTCACCAGGAACGCGAGCCGCGGTTTTCCGAAACGGGTAAAATCGTCGCTGGTCTTCCAGTCCGGCTGGGACAGGATGGCGACGCGATAGCCTCTGGATTCCAGGACTCTGCTGATAATCGCGGTACCAAAGGAAGGGTGGTCAACGTAGGCATCTCCTGTGACCAGCACAAAATCCGGCTGCTCCCAGCCCCGTTCTCTGACTTCTTCCGCGGTAACAGGAAGAAATGCCATCGAAAACCTCCTTTCCGTTTCGCTCCTGCAGGTAGTATCTTTCTGGCCCTGTACCACAAACACCGTTCAAAGGAAACGATGTCTGTAACAGTATCACCGTTCCTGAGTCGAGGCACCTGCCGGCCAGTAGAACAGAAATAATCAGAAAACACAGTATTCCTGCATATAGTTTTCCATCCGCTCCCTGATTTCATCGTCGATGACAATCTTTCCGTCCACCGGGACATTGTACAGGGTATCAATAACTTCCCGGACGGTGACGATCGGATACGTCCGGATGCCGAATTCTTCTTCGATTTCCTGGATCGCGGTCTTTTCGCCCTGGCCGCGCTCCATGCGGTCCACGGAGACAATCAGGGAGCAGACTTCAACATCTGCCTGGGCCATGAGCAGGGGAAGCGTTTCCCTGATCGCGGTCCCGGCGGTGATCACGTCTTCCGTCACGATGATCTTATCTCCGTCCCTGAGCTTTGCGCCGACCATCTGCCCGCCTTCGCCGTGATCCTTCTTTTCCTTGCGGTTAAAGCAGTAGGCGATGTCCATATTGTAATCGCTGTAAAGCCGCGCGGCAGTCGTCACGCAGAGCGGAATTCCCTTATAGGCCGGTCCGAATAAAACCCGGACATCCTTCGGGATATCTCCCGCTTCCATATGTTCCACAATGCATCTGGCGTAATATTCCCCCAGCAGCGCGGCCTGTCGCCCGGTATGATAATTCCCGGTGTTGACAAAATACGGTGTCTTCCGCCCGCTCTTGGTGACAAAATCCCCAAAGGTCAGCACTCCGGCGGATACCATAAACTTGATGAACTGTTCTTTGTATGACATGTTTTTTCTCTTTTCTTTCATACTAATCTTCGTCTAAAAAGCCATATGACGAAGATGGTCCCGCTACGCGATCCCGATTCTGTGCGAGTCATTGAAAACCGCACAGAATCAAGTCTCATACATTCTTCTCACGTGCTTCGCACGTGTCTAAAAGGCATTGCAAAAAATGTTGCCTTTTAGAAGAAGAATGGTATCAGATATCAAAAGCGTCCTTCAGCTGCCGGATCGTGGAGAAACCATTCTCCTGCATATAATCGATCAGCTCGGATTTGATCCGGACCATCGCGCGGGGATCCATGAGGGAAGCCGTGCCGATACCGACAGCGGATGCTCCCGCAGCGAGAAATTCTACCACATCCGTCCCGCTATTGATCCCGCCGATCCCAATAACCGGAATATTCACTTTCTTCGCGGTTTCCCAGACCATACGGAGAGCGACCGGTTTGACGGCCGGACCGGAAAATCCTCCGATTTTCCTCGCCAGTACCGCGTTTTTTCTTCTCAGATCCACTGCCATCCCCAGCAGGGTATTGATCAGGGACACCGCGTCCGCGCCGGCATCCTCCACTGCCTGGGCAATGACCGTAATATCCGTGACATTCGGTGTCAGTTTTACGATGAAAGGTTTGTCGGTTTCTTTCCGGACAGCTCTCACGACTTCTGCTGCCATATCCGGATCCGTGCCAAAAGCCATCCCTCCGGAGCTGACATTGGGACACGAGATGTTCAGTTCAAACAGGTCAATCGCGTCACACGCGTTCAGCTTCTCTGTCACCCGGACATAATCCTCTACACTGTGTCCTGCCAGATTGGTGATGATCCGGGTATCATACTGCTCCAGAAAAGGAAGCTCTGAGTTCCTGTACCAGTCTGCCCCTTTATTCTCCAGACCTACCGAATTCAGCATACCTCCGTAAGTTTCCGCGATGCGGGGTGTCGGATTTCCTTCCCATGGTTCCGCGGATACGCCTTTGGTCACCGCGGCGCCCAGTTCACTGAGATCGTAGAACTGACTGCTTTCATGAGGGGAAAAGGTACCGGAAGCGGTCATCAGCGGATTGGAAAATGTGACGCCTGCCAGGCTGACCTGCAGGTCAATCCCCAGTTCTGCCGCTTTTCTATCGAGTTCCGTCATCCCAGATCACCTCATTTCCCCTGAATACCGGACCGTCGGTACAGATTTTCCGGCGGACGGTCTGTGGCTGTCCGTTTTCACCGTATTCCCGGATCCGGGTACTGCATCCGACACAGACACCGTAGCCGCAGCCCATCCGTTCCTCCAGGGATACCTGCAGGAATTCGTCTCCACAGTCCGCGGATACATAAGCATCGACCGCGGCCAGCATCCCCCGCGGGCCACAGGCGAAATACGCCGGCGCGCTGAGCCCTGCCGCAGTCATACAGTCAATGACATTTCCGGAAAAGATCCCCTCCTGCTCTGTTTCTGAAGCGGTCAGGAGGGTACAGCCTGCTTCCCGGAATTCCCGGATCAGGAACGGCCTGTCCCGGAATCCCAGCACCGCTGTCACCGGGACCTGCTCCCGCTGCAGTGTCCTGGCCAGAAAGAGCATCGGTCCGCAGCCGACGCCGCCGCCAATCAGGACCGGCGGGCGGGCATCATTCGTCCGCAGGGATTTCAGGGATTCTGTGTCAAATCCCCTGCCCAGCGGCGCCGCGATCTTCAGCAGTGTGCCTTCTCCCGCCGCAGACAGGATCTCTGTCCCCCTGCCCACGACTTCATAAACAATCTCCAGCGTTCCCGCATCAGGATCTGCGGAACAGATGCCGAAAGGTCTCGGAAGGATCAGGCGGCTTCCTGCTTCCGGATAAACATTCAGGAACTGTCCCGGACGCGCTGCCGCGGCCGTTTCTTTTTCCACAAGCATCTGCAGATGATATACGCCGGGAGCAATCTCCCGGTTCATCCGCACTTCGGCCATAACGATCTTGTTTGTCAACATCTGCTCCTTTCTAATTTATTAATGATGGACAGAATGTACTGATGGTTCCGGAAAACCTCTCTAAAGGGAAAGAGCGCTCCGCAGCGCGTCCCTCATGCGGAGCGCCGCTTCTGCCGCCGCTTCCGCGAAATCATGCTCCGTATATTTTGCATCCTTCTGATAAGCCGCGGTAATTCCACGGGAGGAACTGATGATCGCGCCCAGGCCATCCCTGTCAAAAAAACCGGCGACATCGTCCGCCGTTCCGCCCTGCGCGCCGTAACCGGGTACCAGGAAAAATGTATGGGGCATCCGTGCTCTCAGTGCTTCTCCCTGCGCGCGGTGTGTCGCGCCTACGACGGCGCCGACATCGCTGTAGCCATAGCTGCCGACGCAGTTCTCACCCCACTGGATCGTCAGATCCGCGACGGCCTCATACAGTTTCCGGCCATCGGACAGTTCCAGTTCCTGCAGCTCCGCGCTGCTCGGATTGCTGGTCCTCACCAGGACAAAAATGCCCCTGTCCTGTGCGCGGCACGCCTCTGTGAACGGCGCGATGCCATCGGTGCCCAGATACGGATTGACGGTTACCATGTCTTCACGCCAGGTATGCACCCTTTCGCCTTCAATCTCCGCTCCTTCCAGATGCGCCGCGTAAGCCGCTGCTGTCGAAGAGATATCGCCCCGTTTGATATCTCCGATGACTGTCAGTCCCGCTTCTGCCGCGTAACGGCAGGTTTCATCATAGGCCTGCAGACCCGGCAGTCCATATTTTTCATACATGGCAATCTGCGGTTTTACTGCCGGGACCGTCTCCGCGACCGCGTCAATGATCCGCCGGTTGAATTCCGCAAACATCCTGCCGGCCGCTTCCGGTGTCCTGCCGTACTTTCCGAAAAATTCCTCTTTCAGAAACCCCGGCATCATCTGCAGTGTGGGATCCAGTCCGACGACAGACGGATTTCCTTTTTTCTGTATATTCTCGATTAACTGATCAATCATGGCATTATTCGTAAATGATTTCTCCGTTTTCATAAACAATCTTTCCGGCGACCATCGTCAGGTCGGCTTTTCCATACACTTTCATTCCCGCGAAAGGCGTATTGGTGCTTTTGGAATGGAAGCCGGCCGCCGGTACGATATACTCATAATTCGGGTCAAGGATTGTGATGTCCGCCGGTTTCCCTGCCTCAAGGGAACCGCCCTCACAGCCGAGGATTCTGGCCGGCGCGGTACTCATCAGCTCAATCAGGCGGATCGGATCGAAATCATTCTCCCTGACCAGCATGGTATTGCTGACCGCGAAGCTTGTCTCCAGTCCGATGACCCCGAATGGCGCATTGATGAATTCGTGGGACTTCTCCTCCGCGGTATGCGGCGCGTGATCAGTCGCGATCGCATCCAGGGTTCCGTCCTTCAGTGCTTCAATGATCGCCTTCCGGTCCGTTTCCGTCCTGAGCGGCGGATTCATCTTCCGGTGCGTGTCGACGGTTTTGCCCCTGGCAAGCTTGTGATGATAAATGCCCCGGACGCCGCCGCCAACAATCACATCACTGTCCGTAAGGGTAAAGTAATGTGGCGCGGTTTCCGCGGTCACCCGGACTCCCCAGCTTTTCGCCAGGCGGATCAGATCCACGCTGCCCTTTGTACTGATATGCTGCAGGTGGATCGGCACGCCCAGTTCCTTGGCCAGCAGGATATCCCGGATGGCAATCGCCTCTTCGGCTTCCGCAGGCAGTCCCGGCAGTCCCGTAATCTCTGAGATCCTGCCGCGGTTCATGGAGCCGCCGTCCCGCAGCTCCGGCTGTTCGGTATGATCCAGTACCGGCAGGCCCGCCTCCGCGGCTCTGCGGAGCGCCATCCTCATCAGACTGATATTGGCGACAGACTGCCCGTCCTCGCTCAGGGCGACTGTGCCGGCTCTCTTCAGGTCCGCGATATCCGTCAGACGCTCGCCTTTCTGCCCCACTGTAATCGCTGCCGTCTGCAGTATGTGAATTCTGGTCGATCTGGACGCCTTGCTCAGAACCGTCCGGACCCGGTCCGAGGTATCAATCACGGGTCTGGTATTCGGCATGCAGCAGACCGTCGTAAAGCCTCCCGCTGCCGCGGCTTCACTGCCCGACCTCAGATCTTCCTTTGCCTCCTGGCCGGGATCCCGGAAATGCACATGCATGTCAATCAGTCCGGGGACCACCCATTTTCCCCTGGCGTCGATCACCCGGTCGTATCCGTTTACCGACAGTCCGCCTTTTTCGGCAACGAGCGCGATCCTCCCGTCCTGCACGACCAGGTCCGTGCGTTTATCCATATGTGAGGAAGGGTCAATGACTCTCCCCCCGGTTATCAGGGTTCTCATCTTCTCTTTCCCTCTCCAGTTTCTTCGGTTTTTATTCTTCCTGCATGGACACCATTTCATCGCAGTACACACAGCGATACTGCTGCTTTTCCGCGTCATTCAGGACAAATTCATGGCGGATGCCTCTCTCGGAGGCAGTCACACAGCGCGGATTCCGGCATTTGATCACATTTTCGACCCTCTTCGGAAGAGTCGGACGGATCTTGGCCTTAATCACTTCATCTTCTATAATATTCACCGTCGCGCCGGGATCAATCAGACCCACGACATCCATGTCCACGGCAGTCCCCTTGACATTCTCGATCTTGATGATATCTTTCTTGCCTCTCCGGGCACTGGAAGCATTCATGATGATGGCGACGGTATCGTGCTCATTGTCGAACTCCAGATAACTCAGCAGTGTCATCCCTCTGCCCGCCTTGATGTGATCGATGACAATTCCATTCTTTATACTGTCGATAACCACGTTTATACCTCCAGTCCCAGCAGTTTGACAATCAGTGCCATTCTCATATACATCCCCATCTGTACCTGGTCAAAATAGTGAGCCCGCGGATCTTTGTCAACTTCCTGCGCGATCTCATTGACACGCGGCAGCGGATGCAGCACAATCATATCCTTTCCGGCCAGGTTCATCTTCGCTTCGTCCAGGATATACGTATCTTTCAGGCGGATGTAATCATCCTCATTAAAGAAACGTTCCCTCTGTACTCTGGTCATATACAGAACATCCAGCTGCGGCAGTACGTCATCCATACGACGGACTTCTTCATACTCCATACCGTTTTTTTCAATGACACTGGTCCGGACATACTCCGGGAGAACCAGTTCCCTTGGAGAAATCAGCTTCAGTGTGATATTTTCGTAACGGGACAGCGCCCTGATCAGGGAATGGACGGTACGTCCGAACATCAGGTCTCCGCAGAGTCCCACCGTCAGATGATCCAGGCGGCCTTTGTACTTCCGGATTGTCATCAGGTCCGCCAGTGTCTGTGTCGGATGCTGGTGCCCCCCGTCTCCGGCATTGACCACCGGTACTCTGGAATGCTCCGCCGCGATGCGCGGCGCTCCTTCCTTCGGATGCCGCATCACGATCATATCCGCCAGGCACGCGACGGTTTTTACGGTATCCGCGATACTTTCCCCCTTGGATACCGACGAAGACGCCGGTTCCGAGAATCCCATCACTTCGCCGCCCAGCCGCAGCATGGCCGCGGTAAAACTGAGCCTCGTCCGGGTACTCGGCTCATAAAACAGAGTCCCCATCAGCTTTCCTGACGCGCAGTGCGCGTATTTTTCAGGATTTTCAATAATGTCATCCGCCGTCGCAAACAGTTCCTCGAGTTCCTGAACCGTCAGGTCCATGGGTTCGAGCAGATTTTTTCCTTTCAGCATCCGTACCTCCCCGTATGATTTGTCTGTATATAAGTAATGCAGGATTTGTTTAATAAAAATAAAAATGATAATTTTGAAGGAAACGCTGCCTGTAACAGTATCACAGTCGTGTCCGATACAGCGTTTCTCAATATCCGCAGATTCGCAGACAGCAGTAAAAGATTTTTAACAAATCCTGATTTTATTGATAAAAAATATGAATTATTCCTGTGTTCCGCTGTTCCCATCCGTATGCAGTACGACCTGTGGATATGGAATTTCGATCCCCTCCCGGTCAAAAGCTTTTTTGAGATTTTCATATAAACTGTACCGGGCAGAAAAGTAATCGTCTGAGCGGCACCATACATAAGCATCGAAGATCACCGCGCTGTCCCCGAATTCCGACACACCGATCAGCGGCTTCGGTTCCTCCAGCAGCAGTTCGGATTCCCTGGCCACCTGCATGATCACCGATTTGACCTTTTCCACATCAGCCTCATAACTGACTCCGACCTTCGCGTCAATCCTCCGGAGATCTGCTCCGAAATAGTTGATCAGGGTATTATTGGCCAGTGTGGAATTGGGCATGCATATAATTTTATTATCATATGTAATTAATTTGGAATACAGCAGATTGATCTCCTGTACCTTTCCGGTTATGCCTCCGCTCTCAATCAGATCCCCGCGGACAAACGGCTTGCTGAACAGGATCAGCAGACCTCCCGCGAAATTACTCAGGCTGCCCTGAACTGCCAGCGCGACCGCCGCGCCTGCTGCCGCCAGTACTGTGATAAACGTCGAGGTCGGAATCCCGGCTATACTCAGAACAGTAATTACCAGCACGATCAGACAGGCGACCTTGACACAGTTGAGGATAAATGTATACAGAACGCTGTCGATTACGGAGCGTGTCAGCATTCTCCTGGTAACGACCAGCAGGATTTTGATCAGGACCAGTCCGATTATCAGAACCGCGATGATCTCCATCAGAAGCCCCAGCCAGTTGTTATCGAGGAGATCCTCCATCGCGCGCACTCTGTCCATAGAGCTTCCCCCTCCTCTCTGATTTGATGTTTGTTATTAAGTATACATCAAAAGTCGGCGGTTCGCACCCCTTTACCGTGATCTGAACAATGGGAAAATACGGAAAATATTTTCAGCAGTCAGCCAGAATCGTATGAGAAAACGCTGCTTATAACGGTATCATAGTTTTGGGGACAGCCTTTTCAAAACGCACAACGTTTTGAAAAGGGTCCCCAAAA
>CAMNJG010000020.1 GCA_946541285.1 uncultured Clostridia bacterium | reverse complement strand
CAAGCCCTCCAGCTCCGGCAGGACAAATCTTCCGTTTTTCCGGATCAGTACATCATCAAACCAGATTTCTCCGCCACCGTAGTCTTCTCTCTGGATCAGTACCAGATCCCAGTGTACCGCCGATTTATTGCCATTTGGAGCGTCCTCATAGCTGGCGCCCGGTGTCAGGTGGAAGCTGCCGCAGATTTTTTCGTCGAACAGGATGTCCTTCATCGGATGGAGGATATACGGATTGACTCCCAGGGCAAATTCCCCGAAATAACGGGCACCTTCATCGGTATCCAGGATTTCGTTAATCCTGCGGTCATCATTGGAGGAAGCACTGATAATCTTTCCGTCCCTGATTTCCAGACGGACATGATCAAAGGTAAATCCCTGATACTGCGAAACGGTGTTATAGGAAATCACTCCGTTCACAGAATCCTTTACAGGAGCGGTATACACTTCTCCATCCGGAATATTGTATTTCCCGTCACACTTGACTGCCGGGATTCCTCTGATTGAAAACGAGACATCCGTTCCAGGTGCTGTCAGGCGCACCCGGTCTGTCCGGTTCATCAGTTCCACCAGAGGCTCCATGGCTTCCGACATTTTCGCGTAATCCAGTGTGCAGACATCATAATAAAAGTCTTCAAATGCCTCTGTGCTCATTTCCGCCAGCTGTGCCATGGAAGCGTTCGGATAGCGCATGATCGCCCATCTGGTATGATCCACTCTCTGATCAATCACCGGACGGAGGATCTTATTGTACAGACTGAGTTTTTCTGACGGGACATCCGAAAGTTCGGAAGTATTGTCCGAAGCACGCACAGCGATATAGGCATCCATGTCCTTCATGCGCTTCATCTCATATTCGCACATTGCCTGCAGCTGTTCCTCTGTACACTCTTTTACAATCTCACGCGTCAGAATGGAATCACTGAGTCCCAGGAAAGGAAGCCCTCCCGCTCTGTATACTTCACGGATAATCTGCTGGATCAGCGGCCTGGCCGCCGTGCCGACTTCCTCGATCAGCACTTTGTCACCCGGCCTGACTTCACAGGAATACTCAACAATCATTCTGGCGAATTCTTTTATTCTGCTGTCCAATTTCACGACTCCTTATATATATTTCAGCATTCCCAGGGCGACACGGATCATATCGGTAAAGGATGTCTCACGTTCTTCCGGCGTCAGCTTTTCGCCGGTTACAAAATTATCACTGATCGTCAGGAGCGTCAGTGCTTTCGCGCCGTATCGCGCCGCATTCATGTACAGGGCCGCGGATTCCATTTCAACAGCCAGGACCCCCATCTTCGCCCATTTTTTCCAGACTTCCGTATCGTCATCATAGAACACATCCACGGAGGCAACATTCCCGGCTTTCATTGGAATCTTTTCCTGCAGCGCGCTGGCCTGCGCCGCCATCATCAGATCGAAATCCGCGTTCGGAGAGAAATGTCCCGGAAGGTCAAAGGTATACTCAAAGCGGGAATCTGTGGAAGATGCCACCGCCATGACCAGATCTCTCGTATGAACATCTTCCTGATAGGAACCGGCGGATCCGATCCGGATCAGATTTTTACAGCCGTAAACCGTGATCAGCTCATGCGCGTAAATCGCCATGGACGGCATGCCCATACCGGTCCCCATGACAGATACCTTCCTGCCGTTACAGGTTCCGGTATATCCGAACATGCCTCTGATTTCATTAAACATCACTGCGTCTGTCAGAAAATTTTTCGCGATAAACTGCGCTCTCAGCGGATCTCCCGGCAACAGTATGGTTTCGGCGATTTCACCGATTTCCGCGTCAATATGTATGGATGCTCCCATTTTCTTCTCCTTCCATATCCAGTATCAGTCTTCAGGGAAAGGCTGGTCAGTCCATCGTCTTTCCAAAGAATTTTACTTCTTCTTTCAGATCCTTCATCAGAGAATCAAACCCTTCCGGAGTCATGGACTGTGGTCCGTCACAGAGCGCGTTTTCCGGATCATTATGGACTTCGATCATCAGGCCGTCCGCCCCTGCAGCGATCGCTGCCTTCGCCAGGGGTTCCACCATCCAGCGGATTCCCGCGGCATGGCTCGGGTCGACGATCACCGGAAGATGCGTCATTTTTTTCAGCATCGGAATCGCGGAGATATCCAGTGTATTCCTCATGGAGGTTTCGAACGTCCGGATTCCTCTTTCACAGAGGATGACGTTTTCATTGCCTCCCGCCATGATATACTCCGCGCTCATGACCAGTTCGTCCAGCGTATTGGCCAGACCTCTCTTGAGCAGGACCGTCTTTTCTGATTTCCCCAGCATTTTTAAGAGCTGGAAATTCTGCATATTCCGCGCACCTACCTGTACGACGTCTACTTCATCAAAAAGCAGCAGGTGCTCCGGTGTCATAATTTCCGTAACTACCGGCATGCCTGTGGCTTTTTTCGCTTCCAGCAGCAGTTTGAGTCCATCATTTTCCAGTCCCTGGAAAGAATACGGAGACGTTCTCGGTTTGAAGGCCCCGCCCCTCAGCAGGTGGGCCCCACTGTTTTTGACATCCCAGGCCACCTCCGTAATCTGCTCTTTGGTTTCGATCGAGCACGGACCGGCAATCACCTGAAAATGACCGCCGCCGATTTTCTTTCCGCAGATGTCCACCACCGTATCTTCCGGGTGCATTTTGCGGTTGGCTTTTTTGTATGGCTCCTGAATTCTCCGGACATCCGCTACCACTTCATTGGCAATCAGGTCATCCGGTTCCAGGATCGTTGTATCGCCTACCAGTCCGAGCAGTGTGGAACTGTGTCCTCTTGATTCGTGGATTTCAAAGCCGAGGGATCTGAGCTTTCCCTTCAGTAACGCGGTTTTTTCTTTGTCCGCGTTTTCTTTCAGTATGATAATCATGTAATACTCCCTAGTTCAGGAACAGACAGAAAAAAGGACTGCCCCGGAGAACGGAACAGTCCTGTGTCAGAAGAACCGGCACGGCAACAGGACGCGCCGGTTCCTTTCTCTGCATTCCAATGCCCGTAAACGTCTTTTTTCTGATGACATCCCGGGCTGTTAGGAACTGTAACAAAATAAGTTGATCATATTGCGCAGGATATTTTTTCGAGTGCAAGGACGAAAACGCAGCTGTAGCGGGCTACAGCGAGGCTTTCGGACGCCGCAATCGGAGAAATAGACCAGCAAGATGTGTTAGATTATTTTGTGAAAGTTCCTTACTGTCAAAGACTATTCTTCGCTGTCCTGGATTTTCGCAACCAGCTGACCAGCTACCACCTGATCACCCTGAGCGACATAGATCTTGCCAACCGTTCCGTCCATAGTGGCCAGGATGTTGGTTTCCATCTTCATCGCTTCGATGACCGCAATCGGTTCACCCTTCCTGATGGTGTCTCCTGCCGCGGCAACCACCTTTACGATGGTTCCCGGGATATTGGCGCCGACATCGTGATCGTCATCTTCTGCCATTACGATCGCGACATTTGTCGCCTTTGTCATCGCCTGCTTATCCTTGACCTTAATCTCACGCATGAGACCATTGGACTGATAGGTCAGGACTCTGACACCATTTTCGTCCGGGTTGGTCATGTCAACAAACTTGACCACCAGTGTCCTGCCTTCACCCAGCGAAATCTCCACGGTCTCACCAAGGGCAATACCATGGAAGAAGACATCGGAACCCATGTAGCGGAACTGGCCGTCCTTCTGGATGGAGGTCAGATAATCCTCGAATACCTTCGGATACATGGAATAGGACGCGAGATCCTGCTCGGTCGGTTCGATCCCGAACTTGTCTCTGAGATAAACTCTGTCTGCTTCGAAATCTTCATCTTCCAGCAGGGAGCCAGGTCTTACATCAATATGCGGTTTGCCTTTCAGGACAAGTTCCCTGAGCTGTGCCGGGAATCCGCCTTCCGGCTGGCCCATCATGCCCTCGAAGTAGGAAACGATGGAATCCGGGAAGTCCATGCCCTGTGCCTTTTCGTAGATATTCTGCGGCGTCAGGTCATTCTGGACCATGAAAATCGCCATATCGCCGACAGCCTTGGAGGAAGGTGTAACCTTGATGATATCACCGAGCATCTGATTGACCTGGATATACATTTCCTTGACTTCCTTGAACTTGTGTTCAAGACCAAAGCTTGCCACCTGCGGTCTCAGGTTGGAATACTGGCCGCCAGGAATCTCATATTTGTAGATTTCGGCAGTTCCGTTCTTCAGCTCGGATTCGAAATCCGCATAAACCGGTCTGACACCACTCCAGTAAGTGGAAATTTCCTGCAGTTCATCAATGTTCATGCCGGTCGCTCTTTCGGTGTGTTCCAGAGCAGCCACTGTGGAATTGAGAGGCGGCTGGCTGGTCAGTCCGGCCATGCTGTCAAATGCCGCGTCGACAATATCCACACCGGCCATGGCCGCCATCATCAGTGTCGCGCCGCCGTTGCCGGAAGTATCATGCGTATGCAGATGGATCGGGAGACCTACTTCCTGCTTCAGTTCCTTAATCAGTTTATAGGCTGCCATCGGCTTGAGCAGGGATGACATATCCTTGATCGCGATAATATTGGCACCGGCTTTTTCCAGCTTCTTGGCCATATTGATGTAATACTTCAGATTGTACTTTTCTCTGGATTCATCAAGGATATCGCCTGTATAGCACATCGTGGCTTCCGCTACCTTGCCCTGGTTCCTGACTTCATCGATGGAAAGCTGCATGCCGTCCAGCCAGTTGAGCGAGTCAAAAATACGGAATACGTCCAGACCAGCGTCTGCCGTGACTTTGATGAATTTTTTCAGCACATTGTCCGGATAGCTCTTATAGCCTACCGCGTTCGCGCCTCTGAGCAGCATCTGCATCAGGATGTTCGGAATCTTCGCGCGGAGGAGCTCCAGTCTTTCCCACGGATCTTCCTTCAGGAAACGGAGTGTGGTGTCAAATGTCGCTCCACCCCACATTTCAAGGGAGAAGAGGTCTTTTCCATAAAGTGCTGTCGCGTCCGCGATCCGTTCCATATCCACGGTACGCATCCTGGTCGCCATCAGGGACTGCTGCGCGTCTCTCATGGTAGTATCGGTAAAGAGCAGCTGCTTCTGTTCCAGGATCCACTTGGACAGACCTTCCGGTCCTCTTTCGTCAAAGATCTGTTTGGTACCGCGGAGTCCCGGAATCAGGCTGGCATCCACCTGAGGAACATATGGAAGACTTGCCGGCGGCTTATCCCATTTGATCTCATTGACTGCTTTATTGCCGAGGTAATTGAGTACCTGGAATTCCTCATCATTGGAATTCGCGAAATCAACATTGAAGAGCTGCGGATTTTCCGCGATAAAGTTCGTGGTACAGGTGCCTGCCATAAAGTCAGGATGGTTCAGTACATTCAGAAGGAAGTTTCTGTTGGTCTTGACACCACGGATGTCCAGCTCATTGATCGCGCGGATGGATTTCCGGACTGTGGACTGGAAATCTCTTCCGAAGCAGGAAATCTTGACGAGCAGACTGTCATAATACGGTGTAATCACCGCGCCGGTGAAACCGTTTCCGCCATCCAGTCTGACACCATTGCCGGAACCGGTCGCGTAGAATTCGATCTTTCCGGTATCCGGAGCGAACTGGTTTTCCGGATCCTCGGTCGTGATACGGCACTGGATCGCGGCGCCTCTCATCTGTACCGCATCCTGGTTCGGGATATTGATTTCCTTAGAATCAAGGGCATATCCTTCCGCGATCAGGATCTGGGCCTGTACAATGTCGATGCCTGTTACCAGCTCTGTAACCGTATGCTCTACCTGGATTCTCGGGTTCATCTCGATGAAATAATGATTTTCGTTTTTATCAACGAGGAATTCCACCGTACCGGCACTTCTGTAGTCCACCGCGCCCGCGATTTTGAGCGCGTCCGCGCAGAGAGCCTGGCGCAGCTCCTCGGAAATCGTCTGGGCAGGCGTGAATTCGATTACTTTCTGATGACGTCTCTGGATGGAACAGTCTCTCTCAAACATGTGAACAACATTGCCGTACTTGTCACCCAGGACCTGGATTTCAATATGTTTCGGATCCTCAACATATTTTTCAATGAAGACCTCATCTGACCCGAAAGCTTTCAGTGACTCACTCTGCGCGCTGTTGAACTCCGGAATCAGGTCTTTTGGTTCCCTGACGACACGCATTCCTCTTCCGCCACCGCCGGCCGCTGCTTTCAGCATAACCGGATATCCGCAGAATTCCGCGAATTTCACTGCGTCTTCGTTGGTTTTGATCGCTTCCTTTACACCTGGGATTGTCTGGACACCGACTTTATCCGCCAGAATCTTGGACTGAATTTTGTCACCCAGCTGATCCATCATCGCTCCGGTCGGGCCGATAAATTCGATCCCGTTTGCCGCGCACTGCTTGGCAAATTCGGAGTTTTCCGCCAGGAAACCGTATCCCGGATGAATTGCGTCAACACCCTTTTCCTTAGCCAGCTCTATGATTTCAGAGATGCCCAGGTATACATCAACCGGACTTTTCCCGATTCCGATTTTATACGCTTCGTCAGCCTTTGTTCTGAAAAGCGCATTTTTATCTTCCTCTGAATAAATTGCAACCGTACGAATGCCAAGTTCTTTGCATGCGCGCATGATACGGATCGCGATCTCGCCTCTGTTTGCGACAAGAACTTTTTTAAACTTCTTCATGTTGATCAATACCTCATTAACTATAGTTTTTATGATTTATATATATCTGATTTCCACCCGGAACCGGTTTTCTCTGTCCTTATGAAAGTCCCGGGAGAAAATTGGATAACATCGGAGATACGGACTGTTCCCTTAAAAAGCGATTTTTTCCAGAATATAGTCCTTCACCTGATCCTGCGGAATACGGATCTGCTCCATCGTATCTCTGTCCCTGACAGTGACACAGCCATCTGTTTCCGTTTCCGGATCGATTGTAATGCAATATGGCGTACCAATCTCATCCTGACGTCTGTAACGCTTTCCGATACTTCCCGGAAGATCGTAATCCACCTTGAAATACCTGGAAAGTTCATCTGCGAAGGCTTCTGCCTGTTCTGCCTGCTTTTTGGTCAGCGGAAGGACTGCTGCCTTAAACGGTGCCAGTGCCGGATGGAAATGAAGGACTGTACGGATGTCTTCTTTGCCTTTGCTGTTGACCAGCTTTTCTTCATCATAAGCTTCCGCCAGGAAAGCCAGCGTGACTCTGTCGGCCCCGAGGGACGGTTCGATACAGTACGGGATGAATTTTTCACCGGTTACAGGATCCTGATAAGACATATCCTGTCCGGATTCCTCCTGATGACTCCGCAGATCGTAATCCGTACGGTCCGCGATTCCCCAGAGTTCGCCCCATCCGAACGGGAACAGATATTCGATATCTGTCGTCGCGCGGCTGTAGTGAGAGAGTTCTTCCTGCTGATGATCCCGGAAGCGGATATGCTCATCGGACATCCCCAGGTCTTTCAGGAATTTCCAGCAATACGAGCGCCAGAATTCAAACCACTGTAAGTCTTCGCCCGGGCTGCAGAAGAACTCGAGCTCCATCTGCTCAAATTCTCTGGTACGGAATGTAAAATTACCCGGAGTGATCTCATTCCGGAATGCTTTGCCGATCTGGGCAATTCCAAACGGGAGCTTTTTCCGTGTGGTACGCTGTACATTTTTGAAATTGACAAAAATCCCCTGGGCCGTTTCCGGTCTCAGATACAGCTCGGAGGTCGCGCCCTCTGTCACACCCTGGAAGGTTTTAAACATCAGGTTAAACTGTCTGACAGGTGTGAAGTCAATGCTTCCGCAGGTAGGACACTTGATTCCCTTCTCCGCAATGAACTCTTCCATCTGTTCGTTGGACCAGCCGTCCGCGACCCGGTCTTCCCCATGGCGGTCAAAATACTCTTCGATCAGTTTGTCTGCCCGGAATCTTTCGTGGCAGACTTTGCAGTCAATCTGCGGGTCATTGAAATTCCCCACATGACCGGAGGCTTCCCATGTCCGGGGGTTCATCAGGATGGCCGCGTCCAGACCTACGTTATATTTGCATTCCTGGATAAATTTCCGGCGCCATAATTCCTTGACGTTGTTCTTTAGTTCAACTCCTACAGGACCGTAATCCCACGTATTGGCCAGACCTCCGTAAATCTCCGATCCCGGAAATACAAAACCTCTTGACTTCGCGAGGGACACCAGTTTGTCCATTGTAAACTCTCTGTGCTGAACCTTTTTGCTCATGATTGTTATTTCTCCTGCTACTGTAAAATATAAAAAAGGCGGTATCAAGATATATCGCCTTATGGGAACTGATACTGTTCCCGAATACCGACAGGGACAGCAAACACGGCGGAATCTTTCCCTTCGTGTATACTGCCCCGTCCATGACAGATTCCTATTTGAAAAAGCCTTTTCTTCTGGCTTTATAATCACTGATGGTCGATTCGAATTTGTCTTCTGCCTCTTCGCCGATTTCCTCTGCTTTTTCTTTTACGGCTTCCGCAAGGTCTTCTGCCTTCTCTTCGGCTTTCTCAGAAAAGAGGTCAATCTTTTCGGCAGCGTCCGCAACCACTTCTTCTGCTTTTTCCGCGGCTTCTTCAGCCTTATCCTGTACCTGGTCCGCCAGGTCCTCCGGATCCTCCGGATCCGGATACTCATCATCGAAGTTGAAATAATCGTCATCAAACGGCTCGTCTTCTCCCGGAACCGCCCTGGAAATCACGCTGTCCGCTTTTTCCTTAATCTTTGAAAAAGCATCGCTTCCCTTTTCCCGGATTCCGTCCGCGACAGAGGAATAGTTCTCCCTGGCGTCGCTGAATTTTTCGCGGGCCTTCTGCACGACATCAACTTCTTCGCCTTCTGTAGTCACAATGCTGATGCTGCATTTCACTCCCAGGGCGACAATCGCGGAGAAAATCGCAGCTTCCGGAAGGAACACCGCTCCGATGACCCCCAGGGTGACCGGCACACTGAGTACCACGGTGTCATCCTTTTTGACCAGCACTCTGGAGACGTTGCCTTTTCTGATCAGTTCCTTAATCCTGCCGATAATATCTGACGCGGCATTTTCCGCTGCGGTCTTCGGCGCGATATCGATCTGATCCTCGATCCGGATAATCGCGTCAACAACGCTTCCATCCTCGGCGATGAGTGCCTCTTTCGCCTCTTTGTAACTTACACCGGTTCTGTCTTTGACCAGTTCAATTTTTTCCAGACTGATTTCCATAACTCCACCGCCTTTTCTGTTTCATTGACACATCACACGTCCGGCGCGTGACGGTTCAGTCAAAATTGATATAAGAGGCGCTTCTCAAATCCCTGACATCCAGATGATAGGAAAGGTAACTCTCCAGGATTCTGCCCAGATGCTCCGCTGTATCATCACGGAAAGTGAGCTTTGAGAACGCTTCAATCTCGTTTTTCTGAATGAACTTTAATATTTGAATTATATCAAAGTTCAGTTCATAAAGCAATCGCATATTGACAGTTCCGGAATCCCGGCAATGACCGCAGATGATGCCACCGTCCACTACGCTCAGACCGGCCGGTTCTTCCGTACTGCCACAGCGCACACAGGCATCCAGTCCGGGCATGTAACCCAGAATCTGGAGAACCTTCCACTGATACATCAGCAGCAGCGACTTCAGGCGGGTTTTTCTTCTGGACAGAATCCGGAGCATCCCGGTCAGTGTATCAAGAACATGCTCCGCCGGCATTCCTTCCGGCAGGACTCTGTCTGTAAATTCCAGAACATAGGACGCGCAGAAAAAGCTGTCCGGATTTTCACCGATTCCGTAAAAGCTTTCGATCACATCGGCGGAATCCACATTATAGATCTGCCTCCCGCTGTAAAGCTGATACCGGCCATGGGTAAAAGCCCTGAGGGGAAGGGAGGATTTCCTTTTCCCGAAAGTCCGGGTGCCCGTCCCCGCGCTGATTTTTCCGAGTTTTCTGGTCAGAAGTACCAGTATGATCCTGTCATTGACCGTTTTTGTCTGTCTGAGGATGACTCCGTCTGTTTCTGTTACCATCAGATATCGTCTTTTCTGTTGTATCCAAAATTGCTGACCAGGATGTCACTCTCACGCCAGTTTTCCTTCACCTTTACCCAGAGTTCCAGATAAACTTTTGTGCCGACCAGCGCTTCGATTTCCTGGCGGGCTGCCTTGCCGATCCCCTTCAGCTTCCGTCCATGGGCACCGATGATAATCCCTTTATGGGATTTTTTTTCGCAGTAAATGACGGCCCCGATGTCTGTCACCCGCGCTCCTTCTTCATACTGCTCGATCTCAACGGCGACACCGTGCGGAACCTCATCTCTCAGGTACATCAGCGCTTTTTCGCGGATGATCTCCGATACCAGGAAGCGCATCGGATTATCCGTAAAGAAATCCGCCGGGAAGTACTGGGGTCCCTCCTGAATATACGGTTTAATCGCTTCCACCACAACTTCGGTATTTTTGCCTTTCAGCGCGCTGGTTCCGATAATCCGGTCAAATATCCCTGTCTGCTCATATTCGTCATAAATTGCCCGGTACTCGTCCGGCTCAATCCGGTCGATTTTGTTGATGATCAGGAGCTTCGGCGTCCTGTCCGCTTTTTTCAGAAGCTCTGTGATGTATTTATCACCAGGTCCTTTTGAAAGGGGTTCATCTGTCAGGAACAGAATCACATCGGAATGATTCAGCGTCGAAACCGCGGTATCGGTCATATACTTTCCCAGGGAATTCGCCGGTTTATGGATCCCCGGAGTGTCGATAAAGACAATCTGATATCCTTCTTCATTGTAAATCCCCCGGATCGCGTTTCTGGTGGTCTGCGCTTTATCCGAAGTGATCGCTACTTTTTCTCCGATAATGGCGTTCAGCAGCGTCGACTTGCCGACATTCGGTCTGCCGACAATTCCCACAAATCCCGATTTCATAATACAAATCCTTTCGGCAGAAGGCTGCTCAGTTCACAGACATCCAGCTCTCCGCTCTCCTCACATGTCACCACCCTGATGTTGTCTCCGAATTCCATCAGTACCTGTCTGCAGATCCCGCATGGTGACGCGTCACCATCAGGAGAATATACCGCGATGGCTTCAAATTCCCGGCAGCCATCAGAAACAGCGGCAGCTACCGCGGAACGTTCCGCGCAGATGGACGCGCCATAAGAGGCGTTTTCCACATTGACTCCGGTATAAACCGATCCATCCGCGGTCAGGAGTGCCGCCCCCACATGGAAACCGGAATACGGCGCGTAGGAATTCTCCACTGCGCTCCTGGCGAAGTCCATCAGTTCCCGGTAATCCGTCTCTTCCGGAGACTCTGTTTCTTCCTGCGGCAGCTCTCTCCCTGTCATCGGATCAGACGATGCCGCGGATTCTTCCTCAGCGGTGAAATCCTCTGCCGGAGTAAAGCCACGCTGCAGTCCGATATAGGACATGACTTCTTCTTCCTTCGCCCTCATCTCTTTCTTTTCTTCCGGTTCCATATGATCATACCCCAGAAGATGCAGTACGCTGTGGACAAAGAGATAGACAAATTCCCGTTCGTAGGAATGACCGTACTGCTCCGCCTGACGGCGCGCCACCGTATCACAGATCACCACATCGCCCAGCAGGATCACTTCCTGGTTGCCGATTTCGTCCAGGCTGGCATACTGCGGAAAAGAGAGTACATCCGTCACCCGGTCGGTTTCACGGAAATTTCTGTTCAGTTCATGGATCTCCTCCTCGGAGACAACGGAAAGGCTGATCTCCGTAAGGGACGGATCCAGCCCCGCGTCACTGACACACTTTTCCGCCGCGGTCATCATGAATCCCATGATTCTGCGGTCCGGCCTGTTTTCTTCTGACAGTTGAATACGCATTCTTATTCTCCCGCCCGTTCATAGGCATTAATAATCCTCCTGACCAGAGGATGCCGGACAACATCCCGGTCCGCGAAAAAGGTAAAACCGATCCCTTCGACATCCATCAGGATATTTTTGACATCGATCAGGCCGGACATCCTTTTTTTCGGCAGGTCGATCTGTGTAATATCACCGGTAACGACTGCTTTTGATCCGAATCCCAGTCTGGTCAGAAACATCTTCATCTGCTCCCTGGTCGTATTCTGTGCCTCATCAAGTATGATAAAGGAATTGTCAAGCGTCCTTCCTCTCATATACGCCAGGGGAATAATCTCAATGGTTTCCCGGTCCCGCAGGCGGGCAACCGTATCTCTTCCCATAATATCATAAAGCGCGTCGTAAAGCGGCCTCAGATACGGATTTACTTTTTCCTCCATGTCTCCCGGAAGGAATCCCAGGCTTTCTCCTGCTTCTACTGCCGGCCGCGTCAGTACAATCCGTTCGACTTCCCTGTTTTTAAAAGCGCTGACAGCCATCGCGACGGCGAGATAGGTTTTGCCGGTGCCGGCCGGGCCGATTCCGAAGGAAACATCATGCTGCCTGATGGAATCGGTATATTCTGCCTGACCTTTTGTTTTCGGACGGATCGGCTTCCCTTTATTGGAAAAGCAGATGATTTCGTTCTTCATACCGCTTTTGCGCAGTGTTTCCCCGGCAGCGTTGGTATCAATCGCGTTGCCGACTTTCTGCTCATCCAGCTGATCTCCTCTGTCCACCAGCCATTTCATATCCCGGATGACACTCTCAGCGGTATCCGCGTCCCTTCCGGTGATGAGGATTTCGTCCCCCCGGAGCACGATCTCAACCTGGAACTTCTTCCGGATCATATTGATATAGCTGTCATATTCGCCAAAGATTTCAGAAAGAACCGCTGCGTCTGTTATTTCGATCTTTCTGGTTAAAGCGGCGGAATCTCCATTCTGCAATACACATTCTCCTTATCGTAAATCCAGCGCGAAAATTTCGATTTTCTTCATTTTCGGAAAATAAAGAATTCCATTTGCGACATTCATTTTTTCGTCAATAAACCGGCTCAGATCAGGCTCATCCAGCCGGTAATAATACCGGACATACGCCTCAGCTTCATACCGGTTACGGAAAGGCTGTCCGAACTCCAGATCCAGTGGCACGGATTCGTAAGGAATCCCCTCCTGAGCGCAGAACTCCCTGATATGCTCCGGTGTCTCCAGTTTCGGGATCAGCAGTGCGGGATCTTCTCCGGTTTCCTCCTGCTGACGACGTTTTTTTTCCCAGCGTCCGTCCCGTGGACAGATGATGAGAAAGGTCCGGGCCGTCATGGAACGCAGCTGCGTCCATAAGGACAGCGGGACCCCGTAAAAACTGGTCAGCACCACGTCAAAGCGCCTGCCGGCAAGTACCTCGTACCATAAGCCTTCCACGATTTCCAGTGACGGCGCGTTCCAGCCGGCAGCCTTTTTTTTCAGAAAAGCAGCTGCCGCCGGATCCACATCATTTGCAGTATACGCAGAAACATGAGGAAGTATTTTCCCGGCCAGTGTCCCGGTGCCGCAGGCAATCTCGCAGCAGTGGTCCTCCGGTTTCAGAAAACGCAGGAGCTGCTCCAGCAGGCGGTCATGGTAGCCTGTATATGCCGAAGCGTCTTCATACCATTGCGCGGACTGTTCGGTCCATCCCTTCAGTGTTCCTTTAACATCTGACAGATCTTTCAATACACTCCTCCTGTTTTAAGCCCTGTTCAATTATGCGTTTTTTCCTTTGAACACCTAACCCGACGAACGCAGTGAGTCACTGGCAGGTGTCATGCAACCGATTCCCCGAAGCGAAGCGAGGTTGGAATCGTCTGCTGCACTCGAAAAAATATCCGGCGCAAACTGTAAAGGTTATTTGCGCACAATTCCTTATCCGGAGCAGTTGACTGATGGATACCGGTCGTAATATACAAAAAGACGCCTGGACGAAAACCAGACGCCTTACGGTATACTCATTAAAGAGCTCTTTCAACTTTTCCGGACTTGATGCAGCGAGTGCAGACGTTCATCTTCCTTACAGTACCATGATCGTTGACTCTGACACTCTGAATATTGGCATTCCATTTTCTCTTTGTATGGATATTCGAGTGGCTGACTTTGTTGCCGGATACCTGACCCTTACCGCAGATTTCACACTTTCTGGACAATCCCAACACCTCCTTCGCAGTCCCTCACAGGGGATCTATGATAAAACGCACTGGAACTGTGTCTCAGACGCGCCTATTTCAAAATTGTTCACTAACGCCAAATATTATAGCACAGATTCCGGCGTTGTAAAACATTTTTTGCGATACAGTTAAAAAAAATACTGGTCGGAATGGAGTCCTGCGTTGCTCCGCTCACCATTTTGAAAGG
>CAMNJG010000019.1 GCA_946541285.1 uncultured Clostridia bacterium | reverse complement strand
ATTAACCGTACAGAAGGGATCCTTTCTGCGCGGGAGCAGGTGCCGGGGGAGGATTACACCATTAACCACCGCCTGAAGGTCTATATTATGGATGTCCGTAAGACCGGGCGGGGGACACAGATTTTTCTGTCCCGCTCCCATCCTGGCCTGGTCAAGAGACTGTTTGAACTGGAGGTCCCGGAAATCCGGGAAGGGATTGTCGAAATCCGGAGTATTTCCCGGGAAGCCGGCTCCCGGACCAAGATGGCGGTATCAACGGATTCACAGGACGTCGATGCGGTGGGTTCCTGCATAGGCCCGAGAGGAAGCCGGGTACAGGCTGTCGTTGATGAGCTGTTCGGAGAAAAGATCGATATTATCCAGTGGTCGACGGATCCGGCGGAACTGATCAAAAGCGCGCTCAGTCCGGCCCGGGCAGAAGAAGTCTTTATCAACGAAGAAGAAAAAGCAGCATCTGTGGTGGTCCCGGATTATCAGCTTTCCCTCGCCATTGGCATGAAAGGGCAGAATGTCCGGCTGGCAGCGAGACTCTGTGGATGGAAGATTGATATCCGGAGTCATACGCAGTTTGAGGAAGCCGGTGGAGCGGAAGCCATTTTCATGGAAGCGATGGAAGAAGAGGAAGCCCGTGAAGAAGCGATGCTTCCGGCAGACGAACTGACCTTCGTGGAGGAAGACGACGCGGCGGATGATTTCCCTGCGGTATCGGAAGAAGAAGTTTCCGGAACCGGAGAAGATGCCGGAGCGTCGGAGTCATCGGATTCTTATGGGGAGTTACATGAAGAGGATGACGACATTATCTTTTTCGTCGGGGACGGAGAGGACGAATAAATGAAACCAAAGAAGATCCCGATGCGGCGGTGTGCCGGGTGTATGCAGTCCAGGCCCAAAAGAGAGCTGATCCGGATCGTCAGTGAAGGAGACGGACATATTTCTCTGGACCGGACCGGAAAAGCAAATGGCAGGGGAGTCTATCTCTGCCCGGATCCGGCCTGTTTTGAGAAAGCGAAAAAAAAGAACGCCCTGTCCAGGAGCCTTGGCATGAAACTGGATCCGGTGGATACGGAAAAAGTATTTACGGAGCTGATGCAGTATGATGAAAGGGCCTGAGCGTTATCTTGGACTTGCCCGCAGGGCCGGGAAAATCATTCCGGGCTACAGGACCTGCATGGGGATGTTGGGCAGGGGGAAAATTTTTCTGCTGATTGTGGCAGAGGATGTTTCCGAAAATACCAGAAATAAATTTGAATCACTGTGCAGCAGATATCATGTTCCGTACAGAATATACGGTACGTCAGAGGCCCTGTCCGAAGCGGCGGGGATGAGCGGAATCGGTGTGTTCGGCATCACCGATCAGAATATCGCGGATGTGATGATAAAGGAGATAGGAAATGAAACGATAGTTTCCAGATAACAGGAGGTACGGTTGACCAATGAGAGTATACGAACTGGCAAAGGAACTGGGGATTACCAGTAAAGAAGCGATACAGAAACTGAAGGGACTTGGCATTCAGAACATTAACAGTAATATGAATTCGCTTACAAAAGAACATGAGTCTTCTCTTCGCAAAGCAGTCAGAGGAGGAGGCAGAAAACAGGAAGAAAAAGAGCCTGCTGACAGGACATCCGGGAAGAAAGGAAATGCTCCGCAGAAAAAAGAATCCAGGAATGAATCCCGGAAGACTTCTGCCCATAATCAGGGAACGGCTGCAGCAAACGGAGCGGCAAAAGCAGCGGACAGCCCGGCAGGAGAACGGCAGGGCAGCCAGAACAGACGGAACGACCGTCCTGCGAAAAATCAGGAAAAGAATGAAAACCGGGGGAAAGGAAACCGCCCGGATGACCATCGGAGCAGTAACGCGGGAAAGAACCAGAAAAATGCTTCCGGCCACGGTGCTGACGCCAGAAAAAACCGGAGTGGAAAAGCGGAACGGAATGCGGACAGCCAGAACGCTCACAGCAGGAATCATTCCGGTCAGAACAACCGCAGGAAGGAAGGTCAGCAGGGGGATCGTAATCAGGAACACGCCGCTTCACAGGGAGAAAGAAGACCGTCGGGTGGAAAAAGCCAGAAGGACAGACGTTCCGGCAACAGTACCAGAAATACTGGCAGAATGAATATGATGAAAACCTCGAAACCGAAACATTCTCATAACAAAAATCAGAGAAAAGAACAGCGTAAGGAAGCCAGACGCCTTGAGGAAGAGCGGGCGAACGCGATCCCTGCAGGCGCATTTGTAGTAGATGTCCCGATTACCGTTAAAGGCCTGGCAGAGCAGATCGAAGTCAGTCCTTCCGATATTATCATGAAGCTCATGAAGATGGGCATCATGGCCAATATGAATGAAAACCTGGATGCGGATACCGTGGAAATCCTCGGCGATGAACTGGGGAAGCAGATTATTATTGGCGGGGTAGAAGAGGAATCCCAGGAGGAAGGGATTGAAACCTTTGAAGACAGAGAGGAAGATCTCAGGCCGCGTCCACCGGTGATTACCGTCATGGGACATGTTGACCACGGTAAAACCTCCCTGCTGGACAAGATCCGGAATACCGATGTCACTGCCATGGAATCCGGCGGGATCACACAGCATATCGGTGCTTCGGAAGTCACTCATGAAGGAAACCGGATCGTGTTCCTGGATACGCCGGGTCACGAAGCGTTTACGGCCATGAGAGCGCGTGGTGCCTATATTACCGATATCGCCGTACTGGTTGTCGCGGCGGATGACAGTGTCAAGCCTCAGACGATCGAGGCGATCAGCCACGCGAAAGCAGCGAATGTTCCTGTCATTGTCGCGATCAACAAAATCGACAAACCGGGTGCCAACATTCTGAAAGTCAAGGAAGACCTGGCGAACCAGGGAGTCCTGGTGGAAGACTGGGGCGGTGATGTCATCAGCGTCCCGGTATCCGCGAAAACCGGAGAAGGCATTGATACCCTGCTGGAAATGATTCTCCTTCAGGCTGAAATGCTGGAACTCAAGGCCAATCCTTCCCGTCTCGCGCTGGGTACCGTCATCGAGGCGAAGCTGGACAAGCAGAGGGGCCCGGTAGCGTCACTGCTGATCCAGAACGGTACGCTGAAACAGGGGATGTCCATCGTTGCCGGAAACTGCAGCGGCAGAATCAAGGCGATGACCAATTATAAAGGCACACGGCTGAAAAAAGCCGGCCCGGCGACAGCGGTAGAGGTCCTGGGACTGGACGAAGTCCCGGAAGCGGGGGATACCTTCAATGCGGTTGAATCCGATAAGATCGCGCGTGAGATCGCGTTAAACAGAAAACAGAAACAGAGAGAGCAGGTCCTGCAGCAGAAGACCTCCGGTGTTTCTCTCGAAGACCTGTTCAGCCAGATTAAGCAGGGTGATGTCAGGGAACTGAACCTGGTAGTGAAAGCGGATGTCCAGGGATCAGTCGGCGCGCTGGTAACATCGCTGGAAAAACTCAAAAATGAGGAAGTCGCGGTAAATATTATTCACAGAGGTGTCGGCGCGATCAATGAATCGGATGTCACGCTGGCAAGTACCTCCAATGCCGTCATCATCGGTTTCAATGTCCGTCCGTCTACAGCAGTCAGTGCGCTGGCTGCCAGAGAGCAGGTGGAAATCAGGACCTATACGGTTATCTATGAAATCATCGAAGATGTCGAAGCGGCGCTGAAGGGGATGCTGACTCCGGAAGTCAGAGAAGAAGTCATCGGCAGCGCGGAAGTCCGCAGCACTTTCAAAGTTCCGAATGTCGGAACGGTTGCCGGCGCCTATGTAACTGACGGAAAAGTTGAGCGTAACGCAGGGATCCGTCTGGTCAGGGACGGCATCGTCATTCATGAAGGGACGATTTCTTCACTGAAGCGCTATAAGGACGACGCGAAGGAAGTCGCCCGCGGCTATGAGTGCGGTATCGGCATTGAAAACTTCAACGACATTAAGGACGGCGACGTGATCGAAGCCTATAAAATGGTTGAGGTGGAACGTTAACCGGTTCCTGAGGAGGAGATATGGCTCAGAGTTACAGAAAAGGACGTCTCGGGGGAGAGATCAAAAAGATTATCAGTGAGCTTCTTCTCAAAGAGCTGAAAGATCCCCGCCTGACGGATAAAATGATCAGCGTGACGGACGTGGAGGTATCCGCGGACGGAAGTTACGCCACTGTATATATTACGGTTCTGGGAGGAAGTGTCCGTGATGACGCTTCCCGGAACGAAAAACAGGATGCGATTGACGGTCTGACCAAGGCCTCAGGATTTATCCGGAAAACCATCGGACGCAGGGTGAAGATCCGCCATGTGCCGGAACTGACCTTTAAAGTGGATGAATCACTGGAGTACGGGCGGCATATGTCCAAGGTCCTGGACAGCCTGCAGACTGATACAAAAGAAGAAGTTGCAGAGCCCGCGCAGGAAGCGGCAGACAGCGCGCCGGCTGATGTGGATTACAGTGAAACCGGAGAAGACGGTGTCCCGGTGAAAGATGCCCGGGGATATGACCTTACAGAAGAGGAAGCCGTCCAGGAATTTGTCTACCGCCTGCGGGAAGACGGGCGGACACCGTATATGGAAAAAATCGCGGAAATTCTGCGATCCGTGGATTCCATGTATATTTTTCCGCACTATGTAGCGGATGGTGACGCGATGGGGTCCTGTGCCTCCCTGTGCCATCTCATGAGACAGATGGGCAAAGAAGCGGATATTCTCATGGAAGATGAGATTCCGGACAATCTGCAGTTCCTGGACAAGGAATATGTCACTTTCGCGACGGATGCGGATGAGCTTCCGCAGAGAGATCTCTGTATCGCGCTGGACTGCAGCAATTTTGACCGTTTTCCGGAGCGTCAGAGACTGTTCCGGGAATGTGGCCGCCAGACAGCCTGTATCGATCATCATAAGGCATTTGTAGAATTCGCGGATGTCAGTCTGATTGACCCTGACGCGTCCGCGACAGCGGAACTGATGTTCGAACTGTACCTGTATATGGGAATCCGGATTGATGTGGAAGCGGCGGAAGCGCTTTACGCGGGAATCGTCACCGATACAGGGAATTTTCAGTATACGAACACAACAAAGAAAACCCACCTGATCACCGCGGATCTGTACACCCTGGGGATTGACACCAAAAAGCTCAATATTATTCTGTACCAGAGTGACCGTCCTCAGAAGCTGAAACTGCACGCGATGATCATGAGCCATATGAGGATTTTCTGCGACGGAAGGGCTTCCCTGGCGTATGTCACGCTGGATATGTATCAGGAGGCCGGCGCCAAGACCAGTGAAAGTGACGGGATCAACGCGAAGATCCGTGATATCAAAGGCGTTGAGGTTGCCGTTTTCATGCGCGAGAAGAAAGATCATGAAATCAAGGTCGGATTCCGCAGCAAGGATTATATCGATGTAGCGGAAATCTGCGTGAAATTCGGCGGAGGCGGTCATGAGCACGCGGCGGGCTGTACGATGGAAATGACCATGGAAGAGACCATTCCGGTCATCATGAACGCCGTGGAGGAAGCCCTGAAAGAATATGATGAGCAACATATGCTTGCTGAGGAAGGGACTCCCGCGCTTCCAGCGGCAGAAGCCGGGATACAGGAAGAGAGCTGAGGAATTTGGACGGATTTATCAATCTTCTGAAGCCTGCGGGGATGACTTCCCATGACGCGGTGGGGGCTCTGCGGCGGATTTTCCGTGTCAGGAAAACAGGCCATACCGGGACTCTCGATCCACAGGCGTGCGGGGTCCTGTGTATCTGTATGGGCAGGGCGACGAGAGCGGCGGAGTATCTGGAAAATGAGAGAAAGGCCTATCGATGTGAACTGACGCTGGGACTGACATCCGATACAGGAGATATCTGGGGAAACCTGACGGATGACCACCGGGAGGAAGCCGTTTCGGTTACAGAGGAAGAGATCCGGAATGTACTGGCTTCTTTTCAGGGGACCCAGCTGCAGTATCCCCCTGCGTATTCCGCGGTCAGGGTTGGAGGAAAACACCTCTATCAGTATGCCCGCGACGGGGAACAGGTGGAAATCCAGCCAAGAGAGATTACAGTGTACCGGATCGATCCGGTACGGGTTCTGGAGGAGCCCGGAAAAGTACTGTTTGATATTGAATGTTCCCGTGGGACGTATGTGCGCAGCATCTGTGAAGATGTGGGCAGGCAGCTGGGATGCGGCGCCCTGATGAGTATGCTGGTCCGGACTGCCAGCGGTGAGATGCGGCTTCAGGATGCCGTCACTTTTGAGGAAATACTCAGCGCTGTATCGGAATCAGAGGGGCTTTCACCGGAGGACATTATGTCCGCGCGGAGAGATGGCCCTTTCCGGGAGGATATGAGCCATTTTCTGACACCGGTTGATGAGATGCTGTCTTCTTTCGGAACGATACAGCTGGCATCGCAGGAAGCTCATAAATTTATAAACGGTGGGAAAATCTCCGGGCGCGTAGCGGAGGTTTCCCTGTGGAATACGGAGCCGCAGAATTCCCGGTTCCGTAATATTTACAGGATTTATGGTCCTGACGGAACATTTATCGGGACGGCTGTGAGAAATCCGGATAGTGGAGTCCTGACAGCGGATAAGGTGTTTTTCAGATGATGATTTTTTACAGTTTGAGTGAAATAAAAAATACGGAACCAGCTGTGGTGGCGCTCGGGAATTTTGACGGTATCCACAGAGGACACCGGGCACTGATCGAGACAGCCGTCAGACAGGCGAAAGAAAAGAACGTCAGAAGCGCGGTATTTACATTTCAGGATCATCCCCGCAATGTGATTGCCGGCAGTACGGTGGTGCGGAATATTGTGTACCCGGATGTCAAGATGGAACTGATCCGTGAACTTGGTGTGGATTATGTATTTTCCCTGCCGTTCGATGACTATATGATGCGGCAGGCTCCGGAGGAATTTGTCAGGGATGTCATGGTCGGGCGCTTCCAGGCAGTTGGCGCTGTCTGTGGTTCCAATTTTACGTATGGCTACAAAGCCGGCGGCAATGCTGAGATGCTGAAAGAAGAAGGCCGGCATTATGGCTTTGATGTGATGGTGGTGCCGATGGTGACCGATCATGAGGATATCGTCAGCAGTACGCTGATCCGGGAGTGCATCACCAGGGGAGATGTTGAGCGCGCCGGAGAACTGCTGGGACGCTGCTATTCCATCCGGGGCACTGTGGTCCGCGGTAATCAGCTGGGCCGGACAATCGGATTCCCAACCTGTAATATTTCAGTGGACGAAACGATGGTGACACCTCCAAACGGGGTGTATTTTACCACCTGCCTGCTGGACGGGAAGCAGTATTCAGGAATTACCAATGTCGGGAATAAACCGACTGTTGGCAATTACGGCAAAAATATCGAAATGAATATTTTCGATTTCAATCAGGATGTGTATGGCCATACCATTGAGATCTTTTTCCTGAAGAAGCATCGGGATGAGGTGAAGTTCAGCGGGCTTGACGAACTGGGAAAGCAGCTGGACAGGGATCGGGAAAAAGCCCGTCATTATCATTGCGCGGTGCTGGAAACCGGCCGGCCGGGAGTTATCGAAACTGCCGCGGAAGCGTAGGAGGGAAACGCCCTCCCTGTGAAAAAGAAGGTCTTTTGATACGGTTATATTGACAGAAACGCCTGCAGTGTGTATACTTTTAAAGAATGTTATTTTTAGCCCTGAGGGGCAGTACCATAAGCTTAGCTGTTTGTTTCTCCGACTTCCGGCTCAGCCTAAGGTGAATGAGACATCAAGGAGAATATCATGATTGATCAGAAGAAAAAGTCAGAAATTATTGCAGAATACGCGACTCATGAAGGAGATACCGGTTCTCCGGAAGTACAGGTCGCCATCCTTACTTACAGAATCAACGAACTGAATGATCATCTGAAGATTCACAAGCATGACCATCATTCCAGAAGAGGTCTTCTGAAGATGGTCGGTAAGAGAAGAAATCTTTTAGGTTATCTGAAAGCCAAGGATCTTGAGAGATACAGAACTCTGATTAAGCGCCTCGGACTCAGAAAATAATTTTGTCGGCGAAGCGGAGCATTTCCATGCTCCGCTTTATGTGTATAAAACAGTAATTTTTATCCTTTTACATTAAGGTAAATTCTCCATCAGATCTATGACTTGAGAATCGGCCGCACTGCCATGGCCGGACTGCGGGAATGCGGCGGACTGTCAAGTCATTTTCCGGGAATCTGTGAAAACCAGTGTACATTCAGCGGCAGGAACTGACGCCGGGACAGGTCATCGTCACGGGCAGGGCTTTGCAGGACACCGGCCGGATGTACGGGGAGGAACAGCAGTTCCTTAGATCCGGTGGAAATCTACAGAACAGGAGGCATGGAATGGGTTTGGAAAATTTTCATACGTTTCGTACAGCGCTGGGTGGAAAACTTCTTCAGATTGAAACCGGAAAAGTCGCGGAACAGGCCAATGGCGCCTGCACCGTCCGTCTTGGGGATACCGTCGTCAATGTGACGGCCACAGCGTCGGAGGAGCCGAGAGAAGATGTGGATTTTCTTCCTCTCAGCTGTGATTATGTAGAGAGAATGTATGCCGCCGGCAAGATTCCTGGCGGATTTATCAAAAGAGAAGGGAGACCTTCGGAAAAGGCGACGCTGTCATCCAGACTGATGGACCGGCCGCTCAGACCGCTCTTCCCGAAGAGCTATCACAATGACATTGCAGTGATTGCTACGGTTCTCTGCGTGGACTATGACTGCCCTGCCGATATCGCCGCGATGATCGGATCCTCCGTGGCACTGTCGATTTCCGACATTCCATGGGACGGTCCGACCGGTTCTGTGCGTGTAGGCAGAGTTGACGGCGAATATGTGATCAATCCGGACCTCGCGCAGAGGGAAGTCAGCGATATGAACATTACGGTGGCCGGTACGAAAGATGCCATCATGATGGTAGAAGCAGGCGCGAACGAAGTCTCTGAGGACGAGATTCTGGAAGGAATTCTGTTTGCCCATAAAGAAATCCAGAAAATCTGCGAATTCATAGAGCAGATCCAGGCGGAGATCGGTGTTCCGAAGAAACCGTTGCCGGAGCACGAAGTGCCGGAAGGCCTGGAGGAAGCGATCCGTGAATTTGAAACCGCGGATATGAGACAGGCGATTCAGATCCACGAGAAAGCGGAACGTCAGTCCGCAATGGATGCCCTGGAAAAGTCAGTCAGAGAAAAGTTCGGAGAAGAGTATCCTGATCACGCGGCGGATATTGAGGATATCCTTTACAAAGTCAGAAAAGAGCAGATGCGGGATCTGATCCTGAGTGAGGGTGTGCGTCCGGACGGTCGGAAAACGACAGAAATCCGCCCGATCTGGTGTGAAACCGCTTTTCTCCCGAGAACCCACGGTTCCGGCCTGTTTACGAGAGGACAGACGCAGGTACTGACGGTAGCCGCGCTGGGACCTCTCAGTGACGCTCAGGTCCTCGACGGGATTACAGAGGACACCGAAAAGCGCTATATCCACCATTACAATTTCCCGCCTTACAGTGTAGGTGAAGCCAGAACTTCCAGAAGCCCGAACCGCCGGGAAATCGGACATGGCGCGCTGGCGGAAAGAGCGCTGCTGCCGGTGATTCCGCCGAAAGAAGAGTTCCCGTACGCGATCCGTCTGGTTTCAGAGGTCCTGTCTTCCAACGGAAGCTCGTCACAGGCATCTGTCTGCGGATCGACGCTGGCGCTGATGGACGCGGGTGTACCGATCAAAGCGCCGGTCTCCGGAATTGCCATGGGACTGATCAAAGAAGGAGACCAGATCGCGATTCTGTCGGATATCCAGGGGATGGAGGATTTCCTGGGGGACATGGATTTCAAAGTGGCAGGTACACGCAACGGTGTCACGGCAATCCAGATGGACATCAAGATTCACGGTATTTCCCGTGAGATTCTTTCCCAGGCATTGAGCCAGGCACATGAAGGCAGAGAATTCATCCTGCAGAAAATGCTGGATGTGATTCCGGAACCGAGAGCGGAGCTTTCACCATACGCGCCTCGGATTCTGACGATGACCATTGATAAGGATAAGATCCGCAAGGTCATCGGCACCGGCGGCAAGACCATAAATATGATCATTGATGAGACCGGCGCCAAGATCGATATTGATGACGACGGTCAGATCTTTATCGCCGCGCCGGATATGGAATCCGCCAGGAACGCGCAGGAGATGATCGAAAAGATCACGGAAGATGTCCAGGTTGGCAAAACCTATAACGGTGAAGTCAAGCGGATTATGTCCTTCGGAGCCTTTATCGAAGTCCTGCCGGGCCAGGAAGGACTGCTGCATATTTCCAAAATGGCTGACCACAGGGTGGAAAATGTAGAAGATGTCATGAACATCGGCGATGAAGTGGAAGTCAGAGTTTACGAAATTGATGACCAGGGACGTATCAATCTGGAGCGTCCGGGGATCAAAGCCCAGCCACGCGGAGGCGGGCGTCCGCAGAGAGGCGGCGGCGGTCCGCGCGGGGGAAACGGGCGCAGAGACTATAACCGTTAAATGACAGAAAAGCCCTGACCGGAGCAGCGAACCGGCCTGTGCCATCCGGTACAGGTTTCCCTGTCCGGGAAGGGCTGTTTTTTGTGAGGGAAATTTTTTTACAGCCGGATATGAATCTGGCGGAAAACATTTCTGATTCGCGTGATTATGACAGATATCGCGCTCTCTGACAGGAGGATCACAAAATGAACAGACATTCAGCTGAAAAAAAGGAACTGGTAAGCAAATTGAATGAGAGACATGATCTCTCAGACAGTGAGCTGAAAACACTGATCGAATCGGCCGAACCGGATACGGAACTTTTTCAGGCTGCTGACGCGCTGAGAAAAAAAGTCTACGGTGAAGATGTTTATACCAGGGGACTGGTGGAATTTACGAATTACTGCAAAAATAACTGCCTCTACTGCGGCATCCGCCGGGGAAATCCTCAGGTAGAACGTTATCGTCTGACGGAGGAGCAGATCCATCAGTGCTGTGAGGCCGGGTATCGTCTGGGATACCGGACCTTTGTGCTCCAGGGAGGCGAGGATCCGTACTATACCGATGAGCGGATCTGCGCGCTGGTATCCTGGATCCGGAAGCAGTATCCTGACTGTGCCATCACCCTTTCTATCGGAGAGAAGACCAGGGAAAGCTATCAGAAATATTTTGACGCGGGAGCAGACCGGTACCTGCTGCGTCACGAGACGGCGGATGAGGAACTGTACAGAATGTGGCATCCGGAGGAAATGAGTCTTTCCAACCGGAAACGCTGCCTTTTTGATTTGAAGGATATTGGATACCAGGTGGGAGCCGGCTTTATGGTGGGCGCGCCGTATCAGACGACGGAGCATCTGATTACGGATCTGCGTTTTCTGCAGGAACTGGATCCGGATATGATCGGGATCGGTCCTTTTATCCATCAGAAAGACACGCCGTTTGGTCATTTTGAAAGCGGGACGCTGGAAATGACGCTGCGCTTCCTGGCGATCCTCCGGCTGATGTTCCCGGACGCGCTGATTCCGGCTACCACAGCTCTGGGGACGATTGATCCCCAGGGACGGGAGAAGGGCTTCCGCGCGGGCGCGAATGTCGTGATGCCGAACCTGACGCCGGTCAGTGCCCGTGAAAATTATCTGCTGTACGATGAAAAGATCTGCACCGGTGAGGACGCGTTTCTTTGTAAAGGCTGCCTGGAAGGCCGTGTGTACGGGGCGGGTTACCGGATGGTCAGTGACCGGGGAGACCGGATTCATATGACTCCGTGAAGACGCTGCGGGAAGATTGGATCGGTGACAGACGTTATGAAAAAACAGTCAGAGGTGGAGTAATGTCTAAGGATAGAGTGCTGATTGCCATGAGCGGCGGGGTGGATTCCAGTGTTGCCGCCCTGCTGATGAAACAAAAAGGATACGATTGCATTGGCATCACAATGAGACTTTTTGATAATGACGACATTGGAAAATGCTCCGAAAGAACCTGCTGTTCCGCGGAGGATACAGAGGACGCGCGGCAGGTGGCGGAGCGTGTGGGGATTCCCTATTATGTTTATAATTTTACAGGCCGCTTCCGGGAAAACGTCATCGAAAGGTTTGTGGATGCCTATGAACACGGGAGAACGCCGAATCCCTGTATCGACTGCAACCGCTATATGAAGTTTGGTGCCCTTTTTGAAAAGGCAAAAGATCTGTCCTGCGGGACGGTGGTTACCGGCCATTATGCCAGGATCGGGTATGATGAGACCCGTGGGCGTTATCTTCTGCGGAAAGGACAGGATCCGGAAAAGGATCAGAGTTATGTGCTGTACCAGATGACGCAGGAACAGCTGGCGCATGTGCAGTTCCCGCTGGGAGAAATGACAAAAGAAGAAACCAGGGCGCTCGCTGCGGAAGCGGGGCTGGAGAATGCGTCAAAGCATGAAAGCCAGGACATCTGCTTTGTCCCTGATGGGAAGTATGCGGATTTTATTGAGCACTTTCGGGGGCAGGTGTATCCTCCGGGTGATTTTATCGACCGGGAAGGAAATGTGCTGGGACAGCATAAAGGGGTGATCCGTTATACGATTGGCCAGCGGAAGGGACTGGGGATTGCCCTGCAGAAGCCGGCGTATGTCTGCGGGATTGATCCGGTACAGAATACCGTGACGCTTGGCTCCAGTGAAGATCTTTTTACGACGGAACTGACCGCGGCAGAGGTGAATCTGATCGCGGTGGACCGTATTGATACGCCGATGGAAGTGACGGCCAGGGTGCGGTATCATCAGAAGGAGCAGCCTGCCACAGTGATCCAGATCGCGAAAGACCGGATCCGGCTGACGTTTCATGAAGCGCAGCGGGCGATCACGCCGGGGCAGGCTGTCGTCATGTATCAGGGAGATGTCGTGATTGGTGGCGGTGTGATTGAGTGAAGCGGGATGTTTCCTGCTTCACTTTTTTAATACATAAAAAGAAAAACCGCTGTTTCCAGCGGTTTGATGGTGGAGCATAGGAGGATCGAACTCCTGACCTCAAGATTGCGAACCTTGCGCTCTCCCAGCTGAGCTAATACCCCATAATCCGGATCCGGAAAAACTCTTCTCCGTAAATCCTTAGATATTATACACCTGAATCCGGAAAAAGAAAAGAAAAATTTAAAAAAATTTTCGGACTCGGTTATGAAATGCTTACAATTCAGTAGTCCCAGAATACTGTGAAAAACACTGCTGATAACAGTATCACAGTCTTACTTGATGCAGCGTTTTCCGGAACGCAACTGGCTGATCGCTGAACAGGAACACGAAATAAAAAGAACATACATTTTGTTTGGATGGATATGTTATAATAACAGTAAAATTTTTTGCTGAAGATGTCAGGTAATAAAAGAGGTCAGAAGCCGGAACGACACCGGCAGGAGTATTATGAAAATCACTGTAGTAGGACTTGGGCTGATCGGAGGATCGTTCTGTAAAGCCCTGAAAGCATACACGGAACATCATGTGATCGGGATGGACGCGGATGATACAGCACTGGATATGGCCATTTCCATGGAGGCCATCGATGAAGTCATTCCAGTGAACCGCCCCGATTTGCTGAGTAGAGGAGATCTGACGATTGTGGCGATTCCACCCAGGGAAATCGTCACTTTTCTGCTTGAGAACCGAAATAATTTCAAAAAGGGATCTGTCGTTACAGATGTATGCGGGGTAAAAGAGTACATCGTCGATCAGGTCAGCGCGCCTCTCCGGGAAGCAGGTGTGGAATTTATCGGATCGCATCCGATGGCAGGGACAGAATACGCGGGTTTCGCGTTTTCGAAAAAAGACATGTTTGAAAATGCCAGCTATCTGCTGACTCCGACAGAAGATACCGATCGGGATAAACTGAATATGCTGAAAAAAATGGCATATACCCTGGGATTTAAGAAAGTTGTTGAGACGACGCCGGCGAGACATGATGAATCGATCGCCTATACGTCACAGCTGGCGCATATTATTTCCAATTCCTATATCCGCAGTTCCACGCTGCCGAAAGAGAAGGGGTTCAGTGCCGGAAGCTTCCTGGATATGACAAGGGTAGCGCGTCTGGATGAGAATATCTGGTGTGATCTGTTCCTGCTGAACAAAAAGAACCTGATCAGCGAGATGGATCAGCTGACAGAGCATATCGGCAATCTCAGGGAGGCGATGGAAAATGATGACCGGGAGGCACTCCGCCAGCTCCTCAGGCGGGGAAGACTTCTGAAGCAGCAGAATGTCGCGGACAGACGGACCCTGACGGACGATATCATCGAAATATAGGGAAAAGAAGGATCAATCCGTGTTTTACGGGCTATAGTAGCAACAACACAGGCAGAATGGATCGAAGATGATTTCCGACAGATTTCGGAAAAGAAAGGGAGGTTTTGATGCTGGCGAGGGCAAATTACAATAAAGAGTTCGGAAATGTAACACAGGAAGAACGTGTGCGT
>CAMNJG010000018.1 GCA_946541285.1 uncultured Clostridia bacterium | reverse complement strand
GCGTTTTTCATGGACGGCCAGTCGGTCAGCCCTCTGTCAATAACATCCTCCAGCGCCTGCGTCACAATAATGCGCATGGTATTCAACAGTTCTTCCGATTCCCTCACATACACGAAGCCCCTGGAAATAATCTCCGGACCGGAAACGATGTAGTTGGAACCACGTTCGACGGCAGTCACGACGACAATCAGGCCACCTTCGGAAAGGATCTTTCTGTCCCTGAGAACAATCTTACCGACATCGCCCACGCCCAGGCCATCGACCATGACACTGCCGGCCGGCACATCCTTTTTCTCCAGTTCCGCCCTGTCTTCAGAAATATTCAGCACACTGCCGTTATGCATGATGAAAATGTTCTCCTTCGGCATGCCCAGGGATTTCGCCACTTCCGCGTGTGCGTGCAGGTGCTTGAATTCTCCATGAACCGGCGCGAAAAATTTCGGGCGCAGCAGCATATGGATCAGTTTCAGCTCTTCCTGGCACGGATGGCCGGAAACATGAATATCCGCAATCGCCGAGTAAATGACCTTCGCGCCCTTTTCCAGCAGTTTGTTGACGACATTGGAAATCGTTTTTTCATTGCCTGGAATCGGGCTGGAAGACAGGACAACCGTATCGCCCGGTTTGATCCTGACATTCTTATGATCATCAGAAGCCATCCTGGTCAGAGCCGACATCGGTTCTCCCTGGCTTCCTGTCGTAACCATCACGACTTCATTGTCCCTGAGGGTATTGATCCGGTTGAGCTCAATCAGTGTATTCTCCGGAATATCCAGATAACCGAGCTCTGAAGCGATATTGACCATATTGATCATGCTTCTGCCGGAAATGGCCACTTTTCTTTTCCGGTCACGGGCAAGGTTCATAATATACTGGACACGGTTCACATTGGAAGCAAATGTCGCGATAATGATCCTGCCTTTTGAAGTCGCGAAAATATTATCCAGTGTTTCCGCGACTGTACTTTCAGAAGGCGTATACCCTTTCCGTTCCGCATTGGTGCTGTCCGCCAGGAGCAGAAGTACTCCCTTCCGTCCGATCTCCGCGAAACGCCGGAAATCAATCGGCTCCCCTTTCAGCGGCGTATAGTCGATTTTGAAATCACCTGTGTGGAAAATCAGGCCCGCCGGTGTATCGATCGCGAAGGCACAGGCCCCTGCAATCGAATGGGTAATATTCAGGACTTCAATCCAGAACGGGCCGAGCGGAAAGCGGTCTCCCGGATCAATCGGTTTCAGATCCGCTTTCAGTCCATGCTCATTCAGTTTGTTCTGGATCAGTCCCAGTGTCAGCGCTGTCCCGTAAATCGGAACAGACAGTCGTTTCAGTAAATACGGAATCCCTCCGATGTGGTCCTCGTGGCCGTGAGTGACAATCACACCTCTGAGTTTTTCCGCGTTTTCCACCAGATAGGTCATATCCGGTATGACGATATCGATCCCGTACATTTCGTCACTTGGAAACGTCATACCACAGTCAATCAGGAGCATATCCTCCCCGTAGCGGATCAGTGTCATGTTTTTCCCGATCTCTCCGATTCCTCCAAGGGGGATCACCTGTACCGACTGTCCTTTTTCAGACCTTCCTCTGGCTCTGGAAGTCCTTTTTTTCAAATAATTCCTCCGTAATTCGTAATTTAAGCAACCACTATATTTACGAGTTTACCCGGAACCGCGATGACTTTTTTAACAGTTTTTCCTGCTGTCAGTTCCTGAACCGCTTCATCCGCGAGAACCTGTTCTGACAGTTCCTCTCTGGAGAGATCCGAAGCCACGTGCATACGGTGTTTCAGTTTTCCGTTAATCTGCACGACAATCTCTACAGTGTCCAGAACAAGAGCCTCTTCATCGTAGTCAGGCCATTTCTCAAAATATACGGACTGCTCATGCCCGAGCCGCTGCCACATTTCCTCACCGAGATGCGGAACAAAAGGCGCGAGGATGAGGACCAGACGGTCCGCGCAGTCTTTCAGCAGTCCGCTGTCCGCATGCTCCGTCTCCTTATAGCGGTACATCTCATTGACAAGCTCCATAATCGCGCTGATGGCGGTATTGAATCCGAACCTGCCCGTGCTCATGTTGTCAGTGACTCTTTTAATTGTTTTATTCAGCTGGAAATACAGCTTTCCTGCTTCGGTATCGTTTTCTTTTGCGCCGGACGCATCTGCTTCTTTTTCGAGAATCTCCTGTACCAGTCTCCAAACCCGGTTGAGGAAACGGTAGCTTCCTTCGACACCCGCGTCAGACCAGTCCAGGTCACGGTCAGGTGGCGCGGCGAACAGGATAAACAGCCTCGCCGTATCCGCTCCGTACTTTTCGATGATTTCCACCGGACTGACAATATTGCCGACCGATTTGGACATCTTGCTGCCGTCTTTCAGGACCATGCCCTGCGTCAGCAGATTGGCAAACGGTTCATCCGCTTCCACCAGGTCCAGATCGTGAAGTACCTTAGTAAAGAAACGCGCGTAGAGCAGATGGAGAATCGCGTGCTCCACACCGCCGATATACTGGTCAACATTCATCCAGTAATTGACTTTTTCCTTCGCGAACGGCTCCTGGTCATTGCGGGCGTCTGTGTATCTCAGGAAGTACCAGGAAGAATCCACAAACGTGTCCATGGTATCCATTTCACGTTTCGCCGGCTTTCCACAGACAGGACAGACCACATCTCCGAAGGTTTTGCTCGTCGTTAAAGGAGACTGCCCTTTTCCGGTGAATTCCACGTCCTTCGGGAGCAGGATCGGAAGATTTTCTTCTTTTTCCGGAACCCAGCCGCAGTCATCACAGTAAATCATCGGGATCGGTACGCCCCAGTATCTCTGTCTGGAAATCAGCCAGTCACGGAGACGGAAATTAATGGATTTTTTCCCGACGCCCAGTTCTTCCGCATATTCAGTGATCTTCTCAATCGCTTCTTTATTATTCAGGCCGTCGAATTTCCCGGAATTGATCATCGTACCTTCGGCGACAAACGCGTCCTCCAGGTTTTCCAGATCGATCTCAGGATTGCCCGGATCCACAACCGGGATAATATCCAGGCCGTATTTTTTCGCGAAAGCGAAGTCCCTGGTATCATGTGCCGGTACGACCATGATCGCGCCGGTACCATAGTCCATCAGGACATAATTGGCGATATATACCGGGATCTTTTTCCCGTTAAACGGATTGATGGCATATCTTCCGATAAAGCAGCCTTCTTTTTCAAGTGTCGTGGAATTCCGGTCGATGTCGTTCAGATACTGCAGTTTATCCATGAACTGGTCCACTTCCGCCTGGCATTCCGGCGTCACCAGTTCTTTTACATAAGGATGCTCCGGCGCCAGTACCATACAGGATACCCCAAACACGGTATCCGGCCTGGTCGTGAAGATGTCCAGCTTTTTATCAAAGCCTTCGATCTCAAACTGCATCTCCGCGCCGACACTGCGGCCAATCCAGTTGCGCTGCATCGTCTTGACCTTGTCCGGCCAGCCTTCCAGTTTATCCAGGTCGTCCAGCAGCCGCTGCGCGTAATCCGTGATTTTCAGGTACCACTGGGACAGTTCTTTTTTCCCTACCGGTGTTTTGCAGCGCTCGCATTTTCCGTCCACTACCTGCTCGTTAGCCAGGACGGTCTGGCAGGAAGGGCACCAGTTGACGGCGTTCTTTTTCTTATACGCCAGCCCTTTCTTAAAGAACTGGATGAAGAACCACTGGGTCCAGCGGTAATAGTCCTCACGGCAGGTCATGACTTCACGATCCCAGTCATAACTGAGCCCCAGTGATTTGAGCTGCTTTTTCATCTCCGCGATGTTCTCATGCGTCCATACATCAGGACGCGCGCCATTTTTGATCGCGGCATTTTCCGCCGGCAGACCAAAGGAATCCCATCCCATCGGGTGAATGACATTGAGTCCTTTCATATTCATATATCTGGCGACAACATCACCGATCGAATAATTTCTGACGTGCCCCATATGGAGCTTTCCGGAAGGATAAGGGAACATTTCCAGAACATAGTATTTTTCTTTGTCCGGGTCTTCCACTGTTTTAAAAACATCGTGTTCCTCCCAGTATTCCTGCCATTTCTCCTCTATGGAATGAAAATCATATCTGTCTGCCATGCTAAGCCTCCCAGTCTACTGTCCCGCAGTCACTCCAGATTTTTTCAAGATCGTACTTTTCCCGTTTTTCGGGCACAAAAATATTTACGATAACATCGCCGTAGTCCATCAGCACCCATCCGGATCCGTCCCTGCCTTCGATGCTGCTGACAAAACGGCCGTGCATATCCGCGCGTTCCTGTACATACTCCGCCAGTGCCGAAGTCTGACGGAAACTGCTGCCGGACGCGATGACGAAATAATCAGCAAAGGATGATTTCTCTGAAATATCCAGCACAACAATATCACTGCCTCTTTTGCTGTCAATGATATTCGCGACATAAACGGCGAATTTGCGGCTGTTTTCCAGCGAATCGTTGTCCAGGATACTCTGGAACCAGTCCCTTGCCGCTACTGAATCATTATCAAGATACATCCCTGCCTCTGTCACCAGACGGATCGCGTTATTCGCGATTTCGTAACCTGCCCGATCCAGATCTTCGAAAGCCAGCCGATGGAATTTCTCCACACCGGGATAAGACCGGTTCGGTTCCACAGCGTCAGAAACATAGATAATTTTTTCCAGAAGCGACATCTCCGCCCGTCCGGTGGTATGATAGCTGATGGCATTGATGATATCCTCATCGTCGATACCGAAACGGTCCCGGATGATCGCCGCGGCGAGTTTGCTGTGTGCCAGCTGTGGTTTGTCGATATAGACGTCTCCGATATGATATTTTTCCACCAGAGAATTCATCTCATCAATGTCCAGATTTTTACACGCATCATGAAAAAGCGCTGCCACATAGGCTTTCTCTGTATCCGCGCCGTATCGTTCCGCAAGCTTCGCAGCTGTTTCAACAACGCCCATCGTATGACGATAACGTTTCTCATTCAGTCTGACTCTGATAAAGTCATCAAGTTTCTTAAGTAATTCCTTATCCATGTCCCGTCTCCGATCTTCCGTCTTCATACAGATGATGCTCCGCGATATATTTCGCCACGCCGTCCGGTGTCAGGTAACGGATGCTTTTTCCCTGACGGACGCGGTTTCTCAGATCAGTCGAAGAAATATCCACCTGAGGAATCAGTATAATCCTGATATCCGCATTATACCTCATTCTGAGCTGTTCCGCTGTTTTTTCGGTCTCCTCCAGGGTACAACCCGGTCTGCATCCCACCAGAAAAGAGTATTCACGAAGCAGCTCATCCGCGCCTCTCCATTTTTCCAGGCTGGCGAAAGAATCCGCGCCCATGATAAAACTCAGCCGGTCTCCAGTACCGATCTCTGCGGAAATTGCCCGCATGGTGTCAATCGTATAAGAGGTCACCCCCTTATCTACTTCCATCGAGGATACCTCAAAACGAGGATTCTGTTCCGCGGCGATCCTGGTCATCTGCAGCAGATGCCTGGAGATTTCCCCTCCGGTCCCGGTTTTAAACGGGGATTCATACGCCGGGACGAGAATCACCCTGTCCAGTCCCGCGGCATCCGCGACATGTTCTGCCAGGATCAGATGTCCGCAGTGGACAGGATTAAAGCTTCCTCCGAATACTCCGATCTTCATGTTCCTCACCGGTTTTCTTATGATTCGAACGATTCTGCTTCTTCTGACGACTGATTTCCGGCCACTGTCCGGATCGCCAGTTCGTCAAGCTGATCCTGGCCGATCACTGCCGGTGCTCCGGACATCAGACACTGGGCACCGGAATTCTTCGGGAACGCGATGACATCCCGGATGCTCGGCTCGCCCAGCATGATCATGACCAGACGGTCCATGCCATAAGCCAGCCCGCCATGAGGCGGCGCGCCATATTTAAAGGCCTCCAGGAGGAATCCGAATTTTTCTTCGGCATCTTCATCCGAAATATGGAGGGCTTTGAACACCAGCTTCTGCACTTCGCTGTCATGGATTCGGATACTGCCGCCGCCGGCTTCCACTCCGTTCAGGACGATGTCATAGGCTTTGGCCCGGACCGCCGCCGGATCTGTGAGCATCTTGTCCAGATCCTCCTCCCGCGGCATCGTAAACGGATGGTGCATGGCCAGGTAACGGCCTTCTTCCTCGCTGTACTCAAACATCGGGAAGTCGGTCACCCAGAGGAAATTGTACTGATGCGGATCGAGCAGGCCCAGGGTATCCGCGACATGTCTTCTCAGAAATCCCAGTGCGTCAACAGCTACTTTCCAGCTGTCCGCCACAAACAGGATCAGATCTCCTTCTGCTGCTTCCATACGGTCAGTGATTGCCCGGAGCTGCTCTTCATCAAAAAATTTCGCGATCGGCGAATTGACGCCATCCGCGGTGACCTTCATCCAGGCAAGTCCCTTTGCTCCGTAATCCTTCGCGCCTTCTGCCAGCTTGTCAATCTTCTTACGGGTATAGGTCTCCGCGCAGCCGTTCAGGCAGATGGCCTTGACGACACCGCCGTTTTCCACAGCGTTCGCGAAGACACTGAAGCCGCATCCTTTCGCCAGGTCGCTGAGATCCTTCAACTCAAAACCGAAACGGGTATCCGGCTTGTCGCTGCCAAAGCGGTTCATCGCATCATCATAAGGAAGCCGCGGGAACGGGATCTGCAGATCGACATCGAGTACCTCTTTGAACAGTGTTTTCAGGTAACGTTCCTGAATTTCAATAATATCATCCTGGTCCACAAAGGACAGTTCCATATCAATCTGTGTGAATTCCGGCTGACGGTCTGCCCGGAGGTCTTCATCACGATAGCATCTGGCAATCTGGAAATAACGGTCGCAGCCTGAAACCATCAGAATCTGTTTGTAAAGCTGCGGCGACTGCGGCAGAGCGTAAAAGCTGCCATGATGTACTCTGCTCGGGATCAGATAATCCCTGGCACCTTCCGGGGTCGGCTTGTCCAGAGTCGGTGTTTCAATCTCCAGGAAACCCTCCCCGGAGAAAAAGTTCCTGGTTACCTGCGCGACCTTATGACGGAAGGCCAGATTCCGCTGCATCTTCGGTTTTCTCAGATCCAGGTACCGGTAGCGGAGACGGAGACTTTCATCGACATTGTCGTCATCCTTAATGTAAATCGGAGGAGTTTCCGCCTTTGAGTAGACTGTCAGAGCCGTTACCTGTACTTCGATGTCCCCGGTCGGCATCTTGGGGTTCTTCGCTTCACGCTCCGCGACGACACCCCTGACACCGATCACGTATTCGCTTCTCAAGGTATCGGCAAGTTCAAAAACGTCCTTTGCCGTAGTATCATCAAAAACAATCTGGGAGATCCCGCTTCTGTCTCTGATATCACAGAATATCAGTCCTCCAAGATTTCTTTTTTTCGCAACCCATCCATTCAGTACCACTTCACGTCCGACATCTCCGGCACGGAGTTCTCCGCACAGATCTGTCCTTTTGAAAACCTGTCCCATTCTGTCTCTGTCCTCCAGTAACTTCTTTCTTTTATTTTTCTCCCAGTACCGTCGTGAGATCTTCCAGTCTGATCTTCTTCTGTTCGCCGGATTCCATGTGTTTCAGTGTCAGTTCCCCACTGCGGATTTCGTCTTCACCGATGACGACCGTATATCTGGAATTAACCCTGTCCGCGTATTTAAACTGTCCTTTGACATTTCGTTCCGCGATATCCGACATGACCCGGAATCCCTGCTTCCTCATGTCATGTGTCAGCTTCTGCGCGAACATCTTCGCTTCTTCGCCCACAAAAGCGATAAACAGATCCGTCGGAGGATCCTCCGGGAGAAACGCCCCGGTCGCTTCCATGACAATCATCAGACGTTCGATCCCCAGGCCAAAACCGATCCCCGGTGTCGCCGGACCGCCCAGTTCCTCCACCAGGCCATCGTAGCGGCCGCCGCCGCAGACCGTCCCCTGTGCCCCGATGGTACCGGTGACGATTTCAAATGCAGTTTTGGTATAATAATCAAGACCCCGGACAATGCCCGGATCCACTGTATAATCGATGCCGATCGCGGTAAGGTTGGCTTTGAGTTCTTCGAACGCGCGGCTGCAGTCTTCACACAGATAATCCAGCATCACCGGCGCGCCCTGGACTTTCTCCTGATCCTTCGGGTCCTTACAGTCCAGGATCCTCATCGGATTCCTGTCAAAACGGCTCTGGCAGGTTTCGCACAGCTCGTCAAGATGTGGACGGAGGAAATCCTGAAGTGCCTTCCGGTAACGGGTTCTGCATTCCGGACATCCGATACTGTTGATCCGCAGTTCCAGTTCTCCGACGCCAAGCTCCTCAAAGAAATCCATGGCCAGGGAGATCACTTCGGCGTCGGCCATCATGCTGTCAGAGCCGAAAAACTCTACCCCAAACTGATGGAATTCCCTGAGACGTCCTGCCTGCGGCCGCTCATAACGGAAACACGGGATGTTGTAGAACACCTTTTCCGGTTTGACACCTGCGTAACGCTTGTTTTCGATGTAGGAGCGCACCACTCCGGCAGTTCCCTCCGGACGGAGGGTAATACTTCTGCCTGCGTGATCCTCGAAAGTATACATTTCTTTCTGGACGATATCCGTGGTATCACCCACACCCCGCTGAAACAGTTCTGTGTGTTCAAATACCGGAGTCCTGGTTTCCCGGATTCCGTATCTTCCGCAGATTTCCCTGAATTTATTTTCAATATACTGCCACTTGACCGACTGATCGGCAAGCACATCTTTTGTTCCTTTTGGTGCTTTGGTCAGCATCTGATCCCTCCTTTAGCGATCCCAGTCCATTCCCGCCGGATTCTCCTCTAATCAACAGTTCCCGGTTTCACCGGCTTCCGGAGCAAATGGTCTGTACAATTTCTGATTTTTGCGTTCGATCATCTCATCGATCCGCTCGATATAAATGCTGTAATTGGATACATTCGGGACGCGCTCCAGGCGGTTGGACGGACCGTAATAGGCTTTACTGATCCCGCCCGCGCCCAGCGCGATAATCGTCTGGTGCTCATCCATAATCCGGATATTGTAAATCGACTCGGTACCGGGTTTCGCGTAGCTGACATTTTCAAAATTGCCGGCCATATGCTTCTGACGGTACATATAGTACGGTCTGTAGCCATGCCGGGCCAGTATACGCCTGGCATCGTACACCATCCGTCCGGTTTCCCGCTCCGCGTAATGGTACTCCGCGTCCATTTCATGGAGCCTGGAGGAACGCTTGACTGCCAGGGTATGCACGGTAATATTCTGCGGTCCCAGGTCGATCACTTCCCGCAATGTCTGCAGGAACATATCGTAATTTTCATCCGGCAGTCCCGCGATGATATCAGAATTAATGATCATATCCCGGTACGGTGAAGCGATTCTGAAAGCCTTCCGGATATCCTCCGAACGATGGGTCCTTCCGATTCGTTCCAGTGTCCCGTCATTCATGGACTGCGGGTTGATGCTGATCCGCCCCACTCCGTGACGCTGCAGTACTTCCAGCCGGTCACGGGTGATGGTATCCGGACGTCCCGCTTCCACACAGTACTCCCTGACAGAACTCATATCAAACGCAGTTTCCACAGCGCTGAGGAGAAGATCCAGCTCCGGCGCGCGCAGTGTTGTCGGCGTCCCGCCTCCAAAATAAACCGTTTCCGGCCGGATTTCCAGCTCTCTGCAGCGTTTTCCCACAGCGTCAATTTCCCTCAGCAGTGCCTGCAGGTAGCGCTGTACTTCCGCATACGGCTGCTGATTGGACGTAAACGCGCAGTAGATGCATCTTGTCGGACAGAAAGGAATGCCGATATAGAGCCCGAATGTCCGTCCGGCGGGCTGCGCGGTCACGAAGCGCTGCACAGCACTGGTTTCCATGACGAGGTCTGCTTTTTCTTCGTTCAGGTAATAGTAATCCTGCAGGATTCCCCGGACTTCTTCCGGTGTATGACCTTTCAGGTCCATCAGTTCATTGGCCATTTTGACCGGCCGTACACCTGTCAGGGTTCCCCATTCGGGCCGGTAGCCGGTCTCCCTGCAAAGTTCCCGGAAAAGCCACTGCTTGGCCTGGTCCCGGTCCAGTTCTTTGCCGGCCAGGGAAATCTCCACCATTTCAGAAGATTCCGGGACAGGGATTTCTTTTTGTTTCTTCGAATCCGAACGGCCGTTGAGCACCTGGTACTCGGACGGCCGCAGAAATTCCTTAATCAGTTCCGAGAGCTCATAGCCCGACGGATGATCCGCTAAATCAATTTTATAAAAACGGGTTGTATTGTTTTTCATGTCCAATCGTCGTCACACCCATATGTCCCGGCAGTACATAAGTCTCGTCCGGCAGTATAAAAAACTTCTGATGCACAGATGTATAAAGTGTCCGGAAGGAACCTCCCCGGAAATCCGTGCGCCCGATGGAATTCGCGAAAAGCGTATCCCCGCTGAACAGGACATTGCCGACCAGGATTCCGATCCCTCCCGGAGAGTGTCCCGGTGTGTGGATGATCTTCAGGGTCATATTGCCGACCTGAAGTTCATCACCGTCTTCTACATACAGATCCGGCAGGAATTCCACTTTCTGCCCGCACATCCCCACAGAGAGATTTTCCTTCGCGTCATTGAAGAGAAAATTGTCATCCTTATGTCCGACGACCGGCGCCCCGAACATCTGCTTATAGTGAGGAACCCCGCAGATATGATCCCCGTGGCCATGGGTCAGGATAATATATTTGATATGATAATCGTTGGATTCTATATAGTTATCCAGTGGTTTGCAGGCCATCCCCGGATCAATGATAAAAGCTTCTTTTGAATTTTCGTCAGCGCAGAGATAGGTGTTTACCTGGATCGGTCCTGTATAGTACTGTTTAATATCCATGTTTTTTCCTCCTGTCAGTCCGGTGATGACTCTTCACTGGCTGTGGTTTTTATTTTTATTTGTAGCTGGCATTGCCGCGTCTGACATCGATGACACCTCTGATCGCCCGGAAACGACTCATCATACGGGAGATCAGGGTGACATTCGTAATCTTGATCGTGAGTGTCAGGCTCGCGGTATTGTCATTATGACTCTTTCCGATGACACCGGTAATATGGACATCCATATCCTCGCAGACCTTGGAAAGATCCGCGAACATTCCCTTACGGTCTTCCGCGAGTACAGAAATATCGGTTTCGTAGGTATGCGGATGGCTCGTCAGGTCATCCCAGGCGACTTCGATAAAGCGGCTGGACTCATCCTCCGGCATGGATACCACATTCGGGCAGTCTGTTCTGTGAACGGTCACGCCCCTGCCTTTCGTGATAAAGCCGACGATCTCATCTCCCGGAACAGGATTACAGCATTTCGCCAGCCGGGTGAGGATATTATTCATCCCCTTGACTTTGACGCCGCCGGTCCCGTACTCTCTTTTCGCGGCACCTTTTTTCGTTTCGAAGTTCTTGATGTCGTTCTTTTTTGAGGTATCTCCCTTTTCTTCGTCACCAAAGGTTTTCAGCAGAAGATCCAGGACACGGGAGAGGCCGGTGCCGCCATAGCCGATCGACGAGTAAAGATCTTCCACTGACTGGAATTTCAGTTCCTTCGTGACTTTATTAAGTCTCTGCTGCTTCAGCAGCTGTGCCGGATCGTAGCGTTTATGCCGGATATAATTGTTAAGGAGGGATTTTCCCTTTTCCGCGTTTTCACTTTTGTTTTCTTTCTTCAGCCACTGCCGGATCTTGTTCCTGGCATTCCGGCTTTTCGCGAACTTCAGCCAGTCGATATTCGGGCCCTTACTGTTGGCGGATGTAATGATTTCGACAATATCACTGTTCTCCAGCGTATGGTCCAGCGTCACCATCTTGCCGTTGATCCTGGCCCCGATACACTGATTACCGACATTCGAGTGTATCTTATAGGCAAAATCGACCGGTGTGGAACCTGCCGGCAATTCGATCACCTTTCCGGCCGGAGTAAAAACGTAGACCTGATTGGAGAAAAAGTCCACTTTCAGGGTTTCCATAAACTCCTGGGAATTACCCGCTTCATTGTTCCATTCCAGCGTCTGCCGGAGCCAGGCGATCTTCATTTCCTCCTGATCCGACTGGACTCCCTGTTTATATTTCCAGTGCGCAGCAATACCGTATTCGGCAATCCTGTGCATTTCGTATGTTCTGATCTGAATTTCAAACGGTCTGCCGTTATCGCCAAATACCGTCGTATGAAGTGACTGGTACATGTTCGACTTCGGCATGGCGATATAATCCTTGAATCGTTTCGGAAGAGGACGCCACATGGTATGGACAATACCGAGTACCTGGTAGCAGTCCTTGACAGTATCGACAAGCACCCTGATCGCCTGCAGGTCGAAAATCTCATCGAGCTGCCTGTGTTTATCCCGCATTTTCTTGTAAATGCTGTAAAAATGTTTGGAACGTCCATAAACTTCATAATGGATGTCCAGCCCGTCCAGCTGTTCTTTCAGCTGGATGATAATCTGCCTGATATTTTCTTCTCTCTGTTCTTTGCGCTCATCCAGCTGTCTGGCCAGATCCCTGTAAAACTCCGGCTTCAGATGCTTGAGCGCAATGTCCTCCAGCTCAAACTTCATCTGGAACATGCCCAGTCTGTCTGCCAGGGGCGCGTATATTTCCACCGTTTCCGTACTTTTTTCGATGATTTTTTCAGGCTTCATAAAATCGATCGTCCGCATATTATGCAGCCGGTCGGCCAGTTTGATAATCAGCACACGGATATCCTTGGACATCGCCAGGAACATCCTGCGCATATTTTCTGCCTGTGCTTCTTCTTTTGTTTCAAATACCAGAGAACCCAGTTTGGTTACACCATCAACCAGAAGCGCAACCTCACTCCCGAAATTTTTCTCCAGCTGTTCTTCGGTATATTCTGTATCCTCTACGACATCGTGAAGAAGCCCTGCCATAATGGTCTCGTCGTCCATCCCCAGTTCCGCGAGAATCTTCGCGGTTTCCACCGGATGGATAATGTATGGCTCGCCCGACTTCCTGAACTGTCCTTCGTGCATGACAGAGGCAGTATCAAAGGCTTTTTCAATTAATTCCAAATTATAATCTCTCTCCAGAGATTTCAGATAATCAAGAAAATCATCTTTTCTTCTGTCCGGTTCTGATGTCATAGGATTCACCATATTCCGATATCCCGGAACCAGACGGTTCCGGGATATCTCCTGTTCTTTTTCTGTTACTGCTCATGACCGGCTCTGCAGCAGGTCACGGAAACACACTCGCGTCCGGCAGTGACGCGGCGTGTCTCTCAGGACTCATGACTGGGACGCTTCCGCAGCCTTTTCTCTTTCTGCTTTTTTCTGCTCATAGGCTTTCTTTTTTTCTTCAGCCCTGCGTCTCTTTTCTTCCAGATGAGCCTGTCTCTCTTTTTCTTTTCTGGCCTTCTCTTTTTCCAGTTCCGCCGCTTTCTTCGCTTTTTCCTTTTCCAGCTGTTTTTCACGCTTCTGCTTCTGCTTCTCCTTATACTTCGGAGAATTCTTGTCGGTCAGCCTCATCGTATCATACCACAACGCCGGCGCGATAAAAATAGAAGAGCATGTACTCGCCAGGACACCGACCAGAATCGGAAGGATAAAGCTCTGGATCGTTGAACCGCCGATGATCAGCAGCGGCACCATAACCGCGATGGTGGTCAGCGATGTCATGATTGACCTGCCGACGGTCTGACGGATACTCAGATCGATCTTGTCGTCAAGTCCGTTCAGGCTTCGTTTCGCCACTTCTTTCCCGCCGGTGTTTTCACGGATACGGTCAAAGATTACGATAGTATCGTTAATACCATAACCGAGGATTGTCAGTACCGCCGCGATAAACGGACTGTTGATTGTCACATGGAACGCTCCGTAGAACCCGATCATGATGAGGATTGTATTGGCCAGGGCCAGGATGGCCGCGATCCCGTACTTCCACATAAAACGGAAAGCGATATAGATCAGCATGAATACAATCGCCACGGCGACAGCTTTGGCCGCGCTGGTACGCAGGGTCTGCCCTACGGACGGACCGATATTGCTGACAGACTGCAGCGCGTCATCTTCGATGCCAAACTGCTCTTTCATCGCGTCCATCAGGGTCTGACGCTCGCTGGCTTCCAGGTCCTGCGTGGTTTTGATAATAATCCCTTCATTATTATCACCGGTATACATGACTGTGCCGTCCAGGTTCTGTGAAGACAGGACTTTGTTCACTTCACTGATCTTCACCTTCTGTCCCATATCCAGCTGGAGCAGCGTACCGCCGGTGAAATCGATTCCGAAGTTATATCCACGGAACAGACCGATGCCAATCGAAATAATGATTAATGCCACTGTAATGCAGTAGTAAATCCTGCGGTTTTTCATGAAGTGGACTTTTGCTAACAGATCAGACATTACGCGTCCACCTCCTTCTGTTCCGTTTCAGGTGTTTCCACTGTTTTTTCCGGATCCTCCTGTTCAGGCGCCGGTTCTTCCGGTACAGGTTCTTCCTTTGCTGCTGTTTCCTC
>CAMNJG010000017.1 GCA_946541285.1 uncultured Clostridia bacterium | reverse complement strand
ACGTAGCGTTTTCTCACAGAAATCTGGCCGGACACAGAACGGCAACCCGTTCTGTCAGTATTATGCTGTATTTTACACTACACAGTTGCATTATTCAATGATAGTGAGCTATAATTTTAACGTGTTTTACTGTCGGAAGTTATGATTCGGCAACAGGCCGGTTTCACTCCGAAAAAACGCTGCATCAGGCAGGACTGTACTGCCGGCGGCTCACAGCTACGCCGTTTGTCGGGACAGTGATACTGTTACAGGCAGCGCTTTCCTGTGTGATTCTGCTCCAAACACTGAACTGTACCTGTCTCGGACTCAGCCACGTTTCCGGCGGATGTCCGGAGAGAGCATTTGTTCCTGAAACATCGGAAAGGAGGAAACCCATGGCAGACGAGATGGAAATCGAAACCCTGGATCATCGTGATTTTGATGCCGAGATCGAAGAACTGATCACACTGATCAGAGAAAAAAAGTACGGAAAAGTCCGAAGTACGCTGATCGAGAACAATGCGGTAGATATCGCGGAAATGCTGGAAGAAGTAGAGGATGAACTGGGGCTCGAAAGTGAAATCCTGATCTTCCGGATGCTGCCCAAGGACGTATCGGTCGAAGTGTTTTCCTTCCTTTCAGAAGACAACCAGGTAGACATCATTAACGGGATCACCCAGAAGGAAATCGACCAGATTATCCAGGAACTGGACTTTGACGATATGATCGACCTGCTGGAAGAGCTTCCGGCCAACCTGGTGGACAAGATCCTGGTCAATACGACAAAAGAAGAACGTCATCTGATCAATACGTTCCTGAACTATCCTGACAACAGTGCCGGCAGCCTGATGACGATCGATTACGTCCATCTGAGACAGGGCATGTCTGTAGCGGCCTGCCTGGCGCATATCCGGGAGGTCGGAACGGAAGCGGAAACCATTTATTCCTGTTATGTCATCGGGGAAGGCAGGCATCTGATCGGGACAGTCTCTCTCAAGTCCCTGGTCATGGCGGATCCCGGCCAGACAGTGGATGAGATCATGCACCGGGAACCCCTGTCCGTGAGTGTGCTGACGGATCAGGAAGAAGTTTCCAATATGTTCAAACGTTACGGCATGATCGCCATGCCGGTGGTCGATGGAGAAGGCCGCCTTGTCGGAATTATTACCGTCGATGATATCATGGAAGTCATTGACGATGAGGCGACGGAGGATTTCCAGCGAATGGCCGGTGTAACGGGTGACAGTGACGAAGAATATCTGGAAACCGGGGTGCTGAAGCATGTCCGGAACCGTCTTCCGTGGCTGATTATCCTGATGTGCTCCTATATGATTACCGGCGGGATCATTTCCAGCTTTGAGGATATGCTGTCGTCCTGTATTTCCCTGGTGACGTATATGCCGATGCTGATGGGGACCGGAGGCAATTCGGGTTCCCAGTCCTCAACCCTGATTATCCGCGGGATCGCGACAGACGATGTCCGGCTGGACGACTTTTTTTATGTATTATGGAAAGAAGTCCGCGTAGGATTTACGGTGGGCATCTGCCTGTCGCTTCTGAATTTCGCCAGGCTGCGATGGATTGATCATGAAACGATCGGTGTCGCGATGACAGTCTGCGGCGCCATGTTCCTGATCGTCATGATCGCGAAATGCGTAGGCGCCATGCTGCCGCTGATCGCGAAAGCTGTGCATATCGACCCGGCGCTGATGGCGGGGCCGGTGGTGTCTTCTCTTACGGATATGATGTCACTGGGGATTTATTTTGTATTCGCGTCCATGATCCTGGGGATCGGTTCCTGATCCCTTCGCCGGGGTTTTTTAATGGTTCTTCCGCAATCATCAGTACATTCTGTCATTCTGAGGAGCGAAGCGATGAAAAATCTTTTTAATGAAGCGATCGGGAAAACGGACAGGCAGGATGTGCAGGACAGGAATGAACGGTTTCTTATGGAAAGGTTGAGTTTATGAGAAAAGCAGCAGGGCGTCCGGGCCGGAGGCTGATTGTCAGCCTTGTGATCGCGGTCATGTTTTTCAACCCGGGCGCGGTATTCGCGACGACCGGGGCGGGAGAGGAAATCTACCACCGGATCGTCGATTTCGGAAACGGGCTGAAATATACCAATTCTGTTTCCGTCAATGACAGTGGCCGGCAGGAAAGCTATTTCGCGGAACTGACACCGGGGGATGACGCCGCGCCGGTGGTGATCGCGGATGATACGATCTACGGGAAACTGACACTGAACGATACGATATCCTACGCGCAGGATCAGGGCTTTACGGTACTGGGCGGCATGAATACCGATTTTTTCTCCGTTGCTTACGGGGTGCCTCTCGGAATCGTGGTTGAGGACGGACAGTATAAATCCAGTCCGGAGGGCTATCGCTCCGTCTGTTTTACCGATGACGGGCACGCGTCCATCCAGGAGGATACCGCTGTACAGATCACCCTGACCAATCTCGGTGGGTCGTCGTCCGCCAGCCATAAGGGAGAAAGCGTCGGGCTGACCCATTTTAATAAATACCGCATGAATCATGCGGGACTGTACCTGTACGATCAGTATTATTCGGCGGTCTCGACCAGGACCTCCGGCAACGGCTGGTATGTAAAGTTCCGGATCCTCGAAGGCTCCATGAAAACAAAAGGCACGATGAAGCTGGAAGTGGTGGAGAAGCTTCGTTCGGAATGGCCGCTGGATATCGGAGAGGGATATATGGTGCTGACGGCGGGAGATGAATCCGGAATGGAAGCCGAATATGAAAAATTTGACGTGGGTGATGTGGTACAGCTGGACACCCACTGCTGGGATAATAAAATCGTTGAAAACGCTGTATGGGCCACCGGCGCGGGCGACCTGATCGTCAATGACGGGCAGATCACGGATTCGTCGGGATGGGACCCGGCGCTGAAATCTTCCAATCCGCGTTCAGCTCTCGGTATCAGGAGTGACGGAACCGTGGTATACTACACGATAGACGGACGCCGGAAAAGTCATTCCAACGGTCTGACACTGCAGCAGCTGGCAGAGCAAATGCTGACCCTTGGCTGTGTGCAGGCAGTCAATCTGGATGGCGGCGGTTCCTCGACGTTTTCTATCCAGTTCCCGGGAGAGACGGCGCCTTCCCTGCAGAACCAGCCGTCTGACGGCTCCGAGCGACGCTGTTCGACCTTTGTGCTGTTTACGGTACCGGATGAGCCGGATGGCGTGCCGGCACATCTGTATCTGACGGATCTCGGCGCGGTGGTTTATCAGGGCAGCGTACTTCCGCTGGAATTCCTGGCTACTGACGCGGCGGGGCAGCCGTGTGAGGTGCCGTCAGATATCCAGGTGAGTCTGACGAACGGAAACGGCACGGTTGTGAAGCATACGTTTACGGCAGGCCCGGGAAGCGGATACGTGGATTTTGCGCTGAACTCTCCATCGACAGGAGCCACCGGCACCACACAGCTGATGGTGACGGACCGCCTGGATTCCATTAACGTCAGTATCGATGGAACGGTTCCTGCTGATCAGACGATCCATATGAAAAAAGGCGACAGGGTTACGCTGACGCCTTCGGCAAGCTTTGTGGAAAACCCGGTGATCATCAGTCCAACCAGCTTTGTTTATGAGATTTCAGAGGGGCTGGGGACGGTTTCCTCAGACGGTACGGTCACGGCAGAATCCTCCGGAAACGGTCAGATCACTGTATCCGCAGGAGGAGTGTCCGCCACACTGAATCTGGTTGTGGAGGAAGAACCGGCTCCTGTTGTAGATCCTCCGTCACCGGGCACAGAACCACAGGATCCTTCGCTGTTCCAGGATACCAGGGGGACATGGGCACAGACTTATGTGACCGATCTGTATCACCGGGGGATTGTAAAAGGAATCACTGCGGACCGGTACGGAATGAATCTCGATATCCGGAGAGGAGATTTTGTGCTGATGCTCTACAGAACCGCGGGAGAACCGGCTGTACAAGAGGAAATCCCTTTCAGCGATGTTCCTTCCGGGATGTATTACGCGGACGCCATTACGTGGGCGGCTTCACAGAAGATCGCGCTGGGTGACGGAAAAGGATTTTCCCCGGATGCCCCGCTGACGAGGGAACAGTCCTTCGCGCTGATGTACCGGTACCTGATGACGGTTCCGGAACAGGCGGCGGATGATACGCTGGCTTCGCCGGACCTGTCCGTCCTGGAATCCTTCAGAGATTATGAAAATCTCTCGGAATACGCGGAGATCCCTGCCGCGGCACTTGTCGGAAACGCGATTATCGGCGGCGCAGACGGGAAACTGATGCCGGCCGATCATCTGACGAGAGGGCAGATGGCGCGGATCCTGAGTTCAGCACTGGAATATATTGAGAATACGAATCACTAACCTATGGAGAAAAACAGTAACAATGCGGTACGGACGATCAGTACCGTGATGATGATTACCCTGTTGGGGAAAGTACTCGGGCTGGTCAGGGACCGTCTGCTGGCCGTTCATTACGGAACCGGCATGGAGGCGAACGCTTTCCTGACCGCCAGCCGGATCCCCAGGGTATTTTTTGACATGTTGTTCGCTTCCGCGATCGCGGCGAGCTTCATCCCGATTTTCAGCGAATCCCTGCAGAAAAAGGGCAGGGAGTTTTCCATACGCTTTGCCGGTAATTTTATTACCGTGATCGGCGCGCTGACCCTGCTCCTTTCCGTCGTCGGCATTGTCTTTTCCGGACCGCTGGTGGATCTGTTCGCCAGTGGTTATGACGCGGAAACGGCGTCGCTCAGTATCAGGCTGACGAGGATGATGTTTCCGACCATCTTTTTTACGGGGATTGCGTATTCCTTTGTGGGAATCCTGCAGTCTTTTGATGAATTTAACATCCCGGCCTTTATCAGTGTGCTGTCCAACGCGGTGATCATCCTGTATTATCCGTTGCTGAACAGCCGCTTTGGGATTGAAGGCCTTGCGGTCGCTTTCCTGATCGGCTGGTCGGCGCAGGCTTTCGTCCAGATTCCGTCCCTGAAGAAAAAGGGATTCCGGTATATCCCTTCGATGCAGGTCCGGAATGAGGAAATGAAAAAAGTTTTCGCGCTGATGCTCCCGGTGATGGTCAGTACCTGGGTACAGCCGGTGATGCTGACCATCAATTCGAGATTTGCTTCTTATCTGTATGCAGGCTCCGGAGTATCCGCGATTGAATACAGTACAAATCTGTATCTGATGATCATCGGTGTCTTCATCCTCTCTGTCACCAATGTGATCTTCCCCAGACTTTCGAGGCTGGAGGCAGCGGATCAGAAGGAAGAATTTACGGAGACCATCCGTTCCACGATGCATATCTCCCTGTTTTTTGTCATCCCGCTGATGGCCGGGGTGATGGCGCTTTCCGCTGAGATCATTGATCTGATTTACGGAGGCGGCCAGTTCGGCGCCAGGGATACGGAAATTACCTCAAAAGCGCTGATGTTCACCTCCCTGGGAATGATCGGTTACGCGATCCAGAACATTATCAGCCGGGCGTATTTCGCGAAACAGGATGGAAAAACACCCCTGATCGCCGGGGCAGTGGCGATCGCGGCGGATCTGGCACTCTGTTCTGTACTGGTCGGCCGCTTCAGTGTCAGTGGTCTGGCAGTCGCGTCCGCGGCAGCCGGTACCGTCAACGCGGTGGTGCTGATGATTCCGCTGGAACGGAGAGGCGAAGGTTTCCTGTCAGGAAAGTTCGTGGCGGACATGCTGAAAGTGGCAGCCGCGTCCGCGATCATGGGAATCGCAGTGCGCCGGACCGCTTCGGCGCTGACCGGAGTCCTGGCGGGAATCCCGGGAAAACTCCTGGTACTCGGTGCCGCGACTGCGCTGGGCGTGATCCTTTTCTTCCTTCTGACATATCTGCTCAGGGTGGAAGAGTCCAGGATGATTGGAGATAAAATATTGCGGAAACGTTAAGAGTTATCTGAAAGCAGATAATGACTCTTTAATGCAGGAGTAACAGAAATGACCGAAATGCTGAAGGCGAGCCTGATTTACCGCTTTTTCGCCGCGATCGGACGATGGTTCGGAGCGCAGTGGAAAGAAAGCAGGGTAATCCGGGCATTTATCAATACAAAAAGTGAAACACAGCTGGCAGAGGGCAGCCGGCTTTTCCAGGCCGGAACAAAACTGAGGCTGTGGCAGGAAAGGATCTTTCACGCGCTGCGGCTGGACCGTCTGTTCCGGGGGAGTCTCTTTGCCATGCCGTTTTTATGGAGCCTGGCGGCAGTGGTACTCGCGCCGCTGGTGCCGACCATGCTGCTGCTGGGGCTTGTCCTGCTGGCGGGAGTATCTGCCATCATCCGTTTCGGGACGGATCATGAGAAGCCTCTGGCGCGCGCGCCAGTGAACCGCTACATCCTGCTGTACGCCTTGCTCTATATGGTGGCGACGCTGACATCCGTGACCGTGACCGGCAGCCTGTATATCGGGCTGCTGACCTCGGTATTCATTCTGTCGGCGCTCGTGATTGAGAATTCCATAGAATCGAAACAGCAGCTCCGTCTGATCGTCCGGGGGGCTGTCTGCGCTGCGGTACTGGTGGCACTGTACGGGATTTACCAGCATTTCTTCGGTACCGGCGGGACGGAAACCTGGGTGGATGAGGATATGTTCAGCGATATTTCCACCCGTGTGTATTCAACCCTGGATAACCCGAATGTCCTGTCCGAGTATCTCCTGCTGGCGATCCCGATGGCGGCAGCCTGTATGTTCGCCGCGAAGACCTGGCTCCGGAGGATCCTGTATTTCGCGGCATGCGGCATCATGTGTCTCTGTATGATTTATACGTTTTCCAGAGGAGGATGGCTGGGCCTGCTGTTCGCGATCTTCGTGTTCCTGATCCTGGTGGATCGCCGCTTTATTTTCCTGATGCTGGCAGGAGCAGTCTGTCTTCTCCTGTTTTCACCGGAAGTCATTACCGACCGTTTTACCAGTATCGGCGATGTGACGGACACGTCCACCTCCTACCGGGTATCCATCTGGATGGGGACACTGAAAATGCTCAAGGATTACTGGATGACCGGGATCGGCCCGGGCACACAGGCGTTTAATATGATCTACCCGGCGTACAGCTACAACACGATATCGGCGCCGCACGCGCATAACCTTTTCCTGCAGATTGTCTGTGACACAGGGATTGTCGGGATTATCGTGTTTATCCTGCTGATTATTGTGTTTATCCGGATGTGCTGCCACGCGATTTCCGTCGAAACCAGACATGAGGCAAAGATGCTGCAGATCGGTTCGCTGTCCAGTATTGGCGGATTCCTGGTGCAGAGCATGACGGACTATTCATTCTATAACTACCGCGTGATGTTCCTGTTCTGGGCGTACCTGGCACTGGCCGCGGTATTCTGCCGCGCAGGCAGCCTCAGAGAAGACGGAGATAAATCGTACGCGAAATGGAATCGCGCGTGATGTTCAGGTACAATTAAGGAAGGGAGCAGCCTGATGGAAAATGAGAACGTAAAAAAGAGAAAGCTGAAACTGAATTTCTTCGACCTGGTGATTATTGTCGTCGTCGTCGCGCTGGCAGGCGCCTATGCCGTCCACCGGATGGGAGGAGGCAGCGCGGTGGATACCTCATCGGTAAAAACCAGGGAACTGGTCTATACACTGCAGATTGACGACCTCAACGAAAACACCCTGCCGCTGGTCCATAAAGGCGACGAACTCATGGACAAAGTCAAGAAATATGAAATCGGCACAGTCGAGAAAGTGGAATTTTTCCCGTTTGAAAGAACGACAGAGGATAAAGAAAACGGCAGATATATCATGGTGAAAGATCCGGAACGCTACAGCGCGGCACTGACTGTAAAAGTAAAATGTCAGGATGACGGAAAAGCACTGATCGCGGACAGCGGTTTTAAAATCCGTGTCGGCCAGTCCGTCAGTGTCGTCGGGCCGGGCTATTCCGGCGGAGGATATATTACCAGCATTGAAAGGGGGGAGGAATGATGAAACTGATCGATGAAAACGGAAGGATCGGCGGAAAAATCAGCATCATTGACATCATCGTCATTGCGCTCTGCCTGCTGGTGGTACTGGCGGTCTTTGTGAAATACAATAACGATGATACCCGCGCCGCGAAGGTCGAGTCGAAAACGATCACCTATACCGTCAAAATCCGGGGAATCCGTGAAGGTACCGTCAATGCCATGAAAAAAGGCGATGAACTTTATGAGAGCCTGGATGAAAATGTCATGGGCACGATTGCGGACATCAAAGTGGAACCGGCGGTCCTCAAGATGAACATGAACAACGGCACCTGGGTCGACGCGCCGCTGGAAAACCGCTATGATGTGGAACTGACGATGGAAACAGAGGCGGAACTGAACGACGGACATGTTTATGTCAACCGTGTCAACGAGCTGAATGTCAACGCGTCGATCACGCTGCTGTCCAGATATGTCCAGTTTACCGGACTGATTACAGGGATCAATTTATGATGAAAATCCTGATGGTAACGATGGGGCTTGATATCGGCGGGGCCGAGACCCATATTGTCGAACTTTCCAGGGAACTCTGCCGCAGGGGCTGTGAAGTGATCATCGCTTCTGCCGGGGGTGTCTATGTCAGAGAAGTGGAAGGCTTCGGGGCCCGCCATGTCCGGCTTCCTTTAAATACCAAAAGCCCCGGAGCAGTGCGGCAGTCATACCGGGGACTGAAACAGCTGATCCTCCGGGAGAAGCCGGATATTGTCCACGCGCACGCCAGGATCCCGGCATTTATCACCGGGCTGATCCACCGGCGGATTCCTTTTCATTTTGTCACAACCGCGCACTGGGTGTTCCATGTCACACCGCTGAACCGTTTCCTGACCAACTGGGGGACGTATACAGTCGCGGTCAGTGACGATATCAGGGAATATCTGATTGACGAGTATGATCTCCGTCCGGATCAGATCTCTGTGACGATCAACGGAATTGATATGGAGAAGTTCTCTCCGGAGCGCAGCGGTGCGCGGATCCGGGAAGAATTCGCGCTGAATCCGGACGCGCCGGTTATCACCTATGTCAGCCGCATGGATGAATCCAGAGCATTGGCAGCCGCCCAGCTGATCGGGATCGCGCCTGAACTGGACAGACGTTTCCCCGGCATCCAGCTGCTGATCGTCGGAGGCGGGGACCAGTTTGAAACGTTGTCGAAGAGATCGGAAGAACTGAACCAGAGTATCGGACGGCGCTGTATCATCATGACAGGCGCGCGCACGGATATTAATGAACTGGTCGCGGCAGGAGATATTTTTGTCGGTGTCAGCAGGGCAGCCCTGGAAGCCATGAGTGCCGGCAAACCTGCGGTGATCGCCGGTAACGAGGGATATATCGGGATTTTCGCTGAAGAAAAACTGGAGATCAGCCGTCTCACGAATTTCTGCTGCAGAGGCTGTGACGCATCCGATGAAAAAAAGCTGCTGCGGGATGTGACGGCGCTGCTGGAAATGACGCCGGAGCAGCGAAACGCAGCCGGCGCCTACGGACGTTCCGTGATCCGCCAGTATTATTCCGCGGAAAAAATGACCGACGACTATATGGCGGTCTATCAGAAAGCGGTCTGTCCCCGATGCAGTGTCCTGCTTTCAGGGTACTACGGATTCAGAAACGCGGGGGACGAAGCCATCCTGAGCGCGGTTTATGAGAATCTGATGAATATGGGCAGAAATATTGCCGTCGATGTCCTGATCGCGGATCCGGAGAAAAACAGGGGACGCTATCCGTTCCGGATGGTCGACCGCTTCCGGATCGGCCGGATCCTCCGCGCGGTCCGTGAGTCGGATGTACTGATTTCAGGAGGAGGCTCCCTGCTGCAGGACAGTACTTCCACCAAGTCCCTGTTATACTATGTCACCGTGATGAACCTCGCGAAACGCTGCGGAAAAAAACTGGTGATGTATGCCAACGGCATCGGTCCGGTCACCCGTCCCGGGAACCGGAAGCGCGTGAAAAAGATCGTGGAGAAAGCGGATCTGATCACGCTGCGGGATGCCCGTTCCGCGGAAGAACTGACCTCGATGGGCGTTCGCGGCAAGGAATTCCATATCACAGCGGATCCGGTCTTCGCGTATAAAGGAGCGGATGTCTACCGGGATCCGGAGCAGGCCAGCCATCTGCTTCAGAAGGAGGGACTGCCGCCTTACAGGTCTTTTGTCGGGATTTCAGTCAGGGACTGGGAACGGCTGGATCCGGAGTTTGTTCCGAAGCTGGCGCGGATCTGTGATGAAATCCATGCGGAGACCGGCCTGGAGATTGTGTTTATCGCGATGCAGGCTTCCAGCGACCGGCAGCTCAGTGAAGCAATCCGCCAGTCCATGGAGTCCCCGTCGTATCTGGTCGAGTACGATCACGGGATCGACCGGATTCTCGGCATCACCGGCAGCGCGCGCTTTATCCTCTGTATGAGGCTGCATACGCTGATTTTCGCGGCGCATATGGGGGTGCCCGCCCTGGGACTGGTCTATGACCCGAAGGTGGAGGAGTATCTCTCCATGCTGGGGCTGCCTGCCGCGGGCAGTGTGGAATCCCTGGACACGGATCAGGTCAGGGAAGCCGTGCGTACCATGACAGAACGGCTGGATGATGTGGCGGAGATGCTTCAGGACAGAACCGGGTCACTCCGGGCCGGAGCAGAAAAAAATACGCAGTTACTGGATGATTTTTTAGAAAAACTGCAGAGGAACAAATGACAGAAAACAAGAGAATTACCATACTGGGTGTGCCGGTGGATCTCATCGATAAAGAGGCCGCGATGGCCCGCTTTGAAGAGCTGTTTCCGCAGCCGGGGGTCACAGCGGTCTATACACCGAACTCCGAGATTGTCGAGAACGCTTCCCATGACCCGGCCCTCAAAGAGCTGATCAATTCCGCGGAACTGATCATACCGGACGGGATCGGGCTGGTATACGCTTCCAGGTTCGTTGGGCATCCCCTGAAAGAACGGGTGACCGGCATTGATTTCCTGGAGTCGATCATTGCCTATCTCGCGGATCACGGAAAATCCATCTATTTTTTCGGAAGCAAACCCGGCGTCGCCGAAAAGGCCGCTGAAAAAATCAGGGAAAAGTATCCGGCGCTCAGGGTGGCAGGCACACACGACGGATATTTCAAACCGGAAGAGGAACCGGCGATTGTGGAGCAGATCAATGACAGTGGAGCGGATTTCCTGTGTGTGGCGCTGGGAGCCCCCAAGCAGGAAAAGTTCATCTACGATCATAAAGAGGAACTGAAGGTCCACGGAGCCATCGGCGTCGGAGGCAGCCTGGACGTCTGGTCGGGCGACCTGAAGCGCGCGCCGGAATTTTACCAGAAGCACGGGCTGGAATGGCTGTACCGCTTTCTCCAGCAGCCGGCCAGAATCGGCAGAGTCATGAAATTGCCCGTTTTCATGCTCAAAGTCATGTTTCAGGGCAGATCACAGGAGGGTTTATCATGACAATTGACAGAAACTATCTTGAAACCATGGCCGCGAAGGTCCGGATCGATATTATCCGGCAGATTCACGCGGCCGGCTCAGGACATCCGGGCGGGTCCCTTTCCGCGGCGGATATCCTGACATATCTGTATTTCGCGGAAATGAAGGTTGATCCGGCGGATCCGGACCGGAAGGAACGGGACCGTTTCGTCCTTTCCAAGGGACATGCCGCGCCGGCTCTTTATGCGGTGCTGGCGGAAAAAGGCTATTTCCCTGTGGAGGAATTACTGTCACTGAGAAAACTGGGCAGTATGCTGCAGGGGCATCCGGACCGGAAACACATTCCGGGCGTGGACATGTCCACCGGTTCCCTGGGGCAGGGCATCTCGGCCGCGGTGGGAATGGCCCTGGCCAATCATATCGACGGCAGTACCGGCAGAGTTTACGCGCTGCTGGGAGACGGCGAACTGCAGGAAGGTCTGGTATGGGAAGCCGCGATGGCCGCGTCGCATTACGGGCTGGATGATCTGACAGCGTTTGTCGACTGGAACGGCCTGCAGATTGACGGGAAAAATGAGGATGTCATGACCGTAACACCGATTGATGACAAGTTCCGGGCCTTTGGCTGGGATGTCCAGATCATTGATGGACATGATTTTGACCAGATTGCCGCGGCAGTGGAAAAAGCAAAGACCGTAAAGGGAAAGCCTCAGCTGATCCTCGCGAAAACCGTCAAGGGCAAAGGCGTCTCCTTTATGGAAAATGAAGCCGGATGGCACGGCAAGGCGCCGTCGGAGGAACAGGCGAAGCAGGCAGTAGAAGAGCTCGGAGGTGAATGGTAATGGCAGATAAGATCTCAACAAGACAGGCGTACGGTAACACTCTTGTAAAGCTGGGCGCTGAGAACCCGGATATTATCGTACTGGACGCGGATCTGTCCAAATCCACCATGACCGCGGGCTTTAAAGAAGCGTATCCGGACCGCTTTTTCAACGCGGGGATCGCAGAAGCCAATATGATGGGTATGGCAGCCGGCCTGGCATTTTCCGGCAAGACCGTTTTCGCCTCGACGTTCGCCATGTTCGCGGCGGGCAGAGCGTATGAAATCATCCGGAATTCCATCGGGTATCCTCACGCGAATGTCAAGATCTGCGCGACGCACGCGGGCATTACCGTAGGAGAAGACGGTGCCAGCCATCAGTGCGTGGAAGACCTGGCACTGATGAGCGTGATTCCGGGCATGACGGTAGTACACCCGGCAGACGGTGTTTCCACGGAAAAACTCCTGCGGCAGGTGGCAGCTCTGGACGGGCCGGTGTATGTCCGCCTCGGCCGTCTGGCGGTTCCGGTGGTCTATGACGAAGGAACCGGGATCACACTGGGGAAGGCGATTCTCGCCAGGGAAGGCAGCGACCATACTGTGATCGCCTGCGGCCTGATGGTCAATGAAGCGCTGCAGGCCGCGGAAACGCTGGAAAAGGAAGGCATCAGCGTCCGGGTACTGGATATGCATACCCTGAAGCCTCTGGATGAAGAAGCCATCGTCAGAGCGGCGACAGAGACGAAGAGCATCATTACCGCGGAAGAACACTCCGTCATCGGCGGCCTGGGCGCCGCAGTGGCATCGGTGGTGGCACGCCGCTGCCCGACGAAGGTTTCCATGGTTGGCGTACAGGACCGTTTCGGCCAGTCCGGCAAACCGGAAGAGCTGAAAAAAGAATATCAGCTGACGGCTGAGGATATTGCGGACGCGGTCAGAGCGGCTGACGCGGAAATGAAATAACATATGCGGACGGGAGAAACTTACGAGATCCGGATCACGGATCTGAGTACAGAAGGTAAGGGGATCGGCCGGGCGGAGGAAATGGTGACCTTTGTTCCCGGCCTGGTTCCAGGGGACCTGGCAAGCGTGGAGATCACAAAGATCCGAAAGCATATCGCGGAAGGGACGTGCCGGGATCTCCTGCAGGCTTCTCCGTACCGTACCGAGTCACAGTGCCGCTATGATCGGCAGTGTGGTGGCTGTGCCATGCAGTCCCTGGATTATGATTATCAGGTAACGCTCAAAAATCAGCAGGTCCGGAATCAGATGGAGCGGCTGTATGGGGGTACCCTGCCGGAATTCGATCCTCCGGTGGGCATGGAGGAACCGTGGCGCTACCGGAATAAGACGGAGTATGCTGTCTATGCCGGAGGCGTCGTTGCCGATGACCAAAAAGGCACGGTGCGGAATACCGGAAAACTGCGGATCGGTTACTATGACCGCGGGAGCAGGAAAGTGACGGATGTGCGGGAATGTCTGCTTCAGTCGGAAGCCGCGGAAATGGCCGCCTACGGTCTGCGGCGATACCTGCAGGAATCCGGCATGACGGTTTATGACCCGGCGACCCGGCGGGGCAAGCTCCGTCGGATGATCGTCCGCGTCGGCGCGGCCACCGGCCAGGTCATGGTGATCGTGGTGATCAACGGGAAGAAGCTGAAAAATCCGGAGCTGCTGGCGGAAATCCTGGACGAAGCAATTACCGGCTCCGGTCAGTTCGAACTGTGTTCGATTGCCGTAGAATACAATACGGCGAAAAATGTGGCCGTTCCGGGAAAAGTGGAAGTCATCGCGGGCTCCCGCACGATCCGGGACCGGATCGCGGGCATGGAGCTGGAGATTTCCCCGCAGTCCTTTTATCAGGTCAATCCGGGGATGATGGAGCAGCTGTACGGAACAGTACGGGAATACGCGCAGCTGACCGGAAAAGAGACGGTCTTTGATCTGTACTGTGGTGCGGGTACCATCGGCCTGTATTGCGCTGACCAGGCCGAGTATGTCTGGGGGATCGAAGCCGTGGAACAGGCCATCCTCGACGCGAACCGCAATGCGGTTCTCAATGGCGCGGTCAATATCCGCTTCCTGCATGGCCGGGCAGAGGAAACGATCCATGAACTCCTGGAGCAGTCCATCCATCCGGATGTGGTCATCCTGGATCCTCCCCGCGCCGGGTGTAAGCCGGAATTGCTGGAGACGGTGCTTCAGGCAGGTCCGGACCGGATCATCTATGTCTCCTGTGACCCGCCGACCCAGGCGCGTGACCTGCGGATTCTCGCCCCGGAAGGCGGCGATTATCACGTCAGCCGGGTGCGCGTGATTGATCAGTTCTGCCATACGATGCGGGCAGAGAGCGTGATCCTGTTGAGCCGG
>CAMNJG010000016.1 GCA_946541285.1 uncultured Clostridia bacterium | reverse complement strand
GTAATGGACGGCGAAGTGATTGAAAGCGGGTCCCTGAAGAATACGGGCACAAGAATTTTCCAGCGCCGCGGCAGGATCAGCGCGTCAGAATCACGGACCCTGGAACTCGAAAAAGAGTACCGTTCCGTCACGTCGGAGTATGAAAATACAGAAGCGGAACGGAAAGAAACCGAAACACAGATCGCGAAACTCGGAAGCCGGATCGAAAACATGAACGCGGAAATCAGTGAGATCACTCTGAAAATCCAGGCCGGTGAAAAAGTAATGGCCGAAGCCCGGAAAGAGCTTCTCCGCCTCCGGGAGGATCTCCTGAACTATGATGAAGATACCAGTGAAACAGAGCTTGCGGAACAGATTACCGGTCTGACGGATCAGTTCCGCAGAAAAGAGGAAGAGATCAATCAGCTGGAATCGCTTCTGGAAAGCTGCCAGCGTCAGATCGAAAGCAGAAATACGGAAATCACAGGACTGAACCGGCAGCTCAGCGAGTATGATGGCCATATCGCTTCATTCCGGAATGAGCAGAAGGTAAACCGCCTGTCACTGGAAAATCTCCGACAGATTGCCAGGGATCTGGAATCCGATATTCAGGACAAGTCAGAGGCTGCCGGAAAGATCCGGCAGGACGGGACAGATCTCGCGCGGGAGAGAGAAAAGCTCGAGCAGGAGGTCCGGAGTCTGGAAGCGGATCTCGCGGAGAGAGTCAGGGTCCTCAGCAGCTTCCGGGAGGAACTGGGCAGTCTGCGAAGCCAGATTGACCGGCTGATCGGCGACCGGGAAAAGTCAGAAAACGAATACATTTCTTTCCGCCTCGAAAAAAGAGCTCTGGAAACGGAACAGGACGCACTGACCCGTGACGCGGATTTCCTGAAAAAACAGCTCTACGAAACACATCACATTTCCTATAACGATGCGGCGGAACAGAAAGAAACCGTCTTTGTTCTGAGTGAAGGAATGAAAGAATCTGCCCGGCTCAGAAATCTGCTGAAAGAATACGAAACAGTGAATACAGCCGCGCCGGAGGAGTTTGAAAAGATTACCCGGGAGTACCAGGCCATGGAGCAGCTCAGGCGGGAGCTGGAAAATGAGGTCCTTTCCCTGAGTGAACAGGCGGGTTCGCTGAAGGCCAGGGAAATCGAAAGTTCCCGGAAATGGATGGATGATATCGGACGCGAATTCGCGGAGATCTACAGAGGGCGGTCGGAGGATTCACAGGCGACCCTGAAAACAGAAGGACGCTCTGACCGGACAGGACTGGCCGCGCAGATTTACATTAAAAAGGACGGATATACCGCCAGGAAACTGATGCAGGTGGAATGGGAAGACCAGAGCAGGGCGTTTGTCTCTTTTATCGAGGCACTTCATACGGTGTCCCCGTCGTCACTCGTACTGATCGACAGTATTGATGACCTGCTGGAAGAGCATGACCGGTCGGCGCTGCTGTCGATGCTCCGGGAGAAGGCGGGAGAAAGTGTACTGCTGGTGACAGATGATCCCGGAACAGCCAGTGGAAATGCCTATGCTTATCTGGGAAAAAACGGCGGCAGCCGGGAACTCAGAAAAATTACGCTGAAAGATTTCAGAATATACACACCGGACAGAACGCTGTGAAACGATACAGGAGAAACAGAAAATGGCAATTGGAAAGAAATCATTTTTTCAGAAACTGAAAGAAGGTCTGGCCAACACAAGAGAAGGCATGGTCGGCAGGATCGAAAGCGTGGTCACCGGCAGAAAAGAATTTGATGAGGATATGCTGGAGGAACTGGAAGAAGCCCTGATCCTGTCGGACATTGATATGGATACCACAGAAAAAATCATCCGGGAACTCCGTCAGGATATCAGCAGGCTCTCCATTAAAACCGCTGACAAACTTATGCAGCAGATCCAGAACATTGTCGCGTATTTCCTTACGACGGAAAATGGCAATGAGTTGCTGGAGGATCTGCCGCTGGTCATTCTGATGGTAGGAGTCAATGGTACCGGGAAAACCACTTCCATGGCCAAAATCGCCCACCGTCTGCAGCAGGAGGGGAAAACCGTCATGTTCGCGGCAGCGGATACGTTCCGCGCGGCAGCGGCTGAGCAGCTGGAAATCTGGGGTGAACGCGTGGGAGTGCCGGTCATCCGGCACGGCGAAGGCGCGGATCCGTCAGCTGTGATTTACGATGCGTGCCAGTCCGCGAAAGCGCGCGGCATCGACGTCCTGATCTGCGACACGGCAGGCCGTCTGCAGACCAAAAGAAATCTGATGAACGAGCTGGGAAAAATGAGTAAGGTCATTGACAGGGAGTACCCGGAAGCCTCCAGGGAAACTCTGCTGGTACTGGACGCGGCGACCGGGAAAAACGCGATTTCCCAGGCAGAGCAGTTCAATGAAGCAGCGGAGATTACCGGCATTGTCCTCACCAAACTGGACGGTACGGCCAAGGGTGGCATCGCGATTACGCTGACAGACCGCTTCAATATCCCTGTCAAATTTGTCGGAGTCGGAGAAGGGATGGAGGATCTGCAGGAGTTCAATCCGGATGATTTCGCGGAAGCCCTGTTTGCGGGCAGTGTCGGCAGTGAAAGGACAGAATCATGAGCAAACCCGTAGTAGCGATGGTGGGCAGACCGAATGTCGGAAAATCCACGCTTTTCAACCGGCTGGTGGGGAGAAGGGTCTCCATTGTGGAGGACACGCCGGGAGTCACCAGGGACCGGATTTACGCGGAAGCGGAATGGAATGGCATTGATTTCCTTCTGGTGGATACCGGAGGTATTGATCACAGTTCGGATGAGCTGATTCCTTCTAAGATGCGAGCTCAGGCCGGAATTGCCATTGATTCCGCTGATGTCATTGTCTTTCTGGTGGACGCGAAGGACGGACTGCTGCCCGCGGACCGGGAGATCGCGCAGCTGCTGATGAAGCGCGCGGACAATGTCATCCTGGTGGTAAACAAATCGGACCGTCCGGATCTCCCGGATTCCTATTATGATTTTTATGAGCTGGGCCTGGGGGATCCGGTGGCAGTCTCCGCGGCGAATATGCTGGGTCTGGGTGACCTGCTGGATCTGATCGTATCACATTTCCCGCAGGATCAGGAGCAGACGGAAGAAGAGGATGAGATTAAGGTTGCCGTCATCGGCCGGCCGAATACGGGAAAATCCTCTCTCGTCAACGCGATTATCGGAGAGGAACGGGTGATTGTCAGCAACATCGCGGGAACCACCCGGGACGCGATTGACCAGCCGTTCGAATATGAAGGCCAGAAGTATATCCTCATTGATACCGCCGGTATCCGCCGCAGGAAGAATGTCGATGAAAATATCGAAAGATACAGTGTCATCCGCTCAATTTCCGCGATTGAGCGAAGTGATGTCTGTATCCTGATGATCGACGCGGTGGAAGGTGTGACAGAACAGGATAAAAAAATCGGAGGGATGGCTCATGAAGCGGGCAAAGGTGTGGTCATCGCGGTAAACAAATGGGATTTGATCGAGAAAGACTCCCAGACAATGGGGACATTCACCCGGAAAATCCGGGAAGAACTGTCTTTCATGCCGTACGCGTCCCTGCTTTTTATCTCCGCCAGGACCAATCAGCGTCTGCTGAATGTGCTGAAAGAAGCGCGGGCAGTGGCAGAGCACCGGGCACAGCGGATCTCCACCGGCAGGCTCAATGCCGTGATGGAAGATGCCATGATGATGAAACAGCCTCCTTCGGACAAAGGAAAGCAGCTGAAAATCTATTATGTCACGCAGGTCGGTGTCAAACCGCCGCTGTTCTCGTTCCAGGTCAATAAACGTGAACTGATGCATTTTTCCTACGCGCGTTATCTGGAGAACAAGCTGCGTGAGGCATATGATTTCAGCGGGACTTCCGTGAAGTTTGTATTCAGGGAGAAGGGAGAGAAAGATCTTGGCTGACAGTATTTCTCTGACAGCAGTTGTTGTCATCGTCATATCCTATCTGCTGGGGAATCTTTCCCCGGCCACGATCATGGGGAAACTGTACGGAGTGGATATCCGTTCCGCAGGCAGCGGGAACCCCGGGACCACCAATACCCTGCGGGAAATCGGGCCGGCGGCGGCAGGGGTGACGCTCCTGGTGGATATCCTGAAAGGTGTGGTGGCAGTGCTGCTGGGCCGGTATGTCGCGGGAGGCGGAGTCGTCGAATATCTCTGCGGGACCGCGGTATTTCTCGGACATATCTGGCCGGTTTTTTACCGGTTCAAAGGCGGGAAGGGTATCGCGACCGGGTTTGGTGTCATGATGGTGCTGAACTGGAAAATCGGACTGATTCTGCTGCTGATCGCGGCTGCGGGCGCCCTGCTTTCCAGGAAAATGTCTGTCGGTTCCATCGCGGCAGGGATCGCGGTGCCGGTCTGTTTCGGTGTGGCGCAGGGTCTCCCGTATGCTTTGTGGGGACTTTTTATGGGACTGATCATCATCTGGCGCCACCGCACGAATATCGGCCGCCTGATCCGTCACGAAGAACCGTCGATCGGTCTGTTTGAAAAACTGGGTAAAGGAAAGCAGAAATGAAGAAATCAGAAAATCCCTCTGTCGCGATCCTCGGCGCGGGAAGCTGGGGGACGGCCATCGCCGTTTCCCTGGCCCATGGAGGCCATCATCCGGTGCTGTGGGGACGCAGTGAAGAAAGCATCCGGGCGATCCGGGAGGACAGAGAGAATAAAAAATACCTGGAAGGTGTCATGATCCCGGAGGAAGTGGAGCTGACCAGTGACCTGGAGTACGCGGTCCGGGAAAAGGATGTGGTGATTTATGTCGTCCCTGCCCAGGTATTCCGCGGGACTTTCACGGATTCTGCCGGTTTCCTGGGGGAAGGGACGATTGTCGTGAACTGCGCGAAAGGCATCGAGGTCGGGACGCAGAAGAGAATCTCTGAGATCGCAGCGGAAATCCGCCCGGATCTGCCGTTTGCTGTCGTATCCGGGCCAAGCCACGCGGAAGAAGCGGGACGTTTCCTTCCGACAACCCTGGTGGCCGCTTCAAAGGATCCGGAATGCGCGGAATATATACAGGATCTGTTCATGACGGATGTGATGCGTGTCTACGCGAATGACGATGTTGTGGGTGTAGAGGTTGGCGGAGCTCTTAAGAATATTATCGCGCTGGCAGCCGGGATTTCCGATGGCATGGGATATGGCGATAATGCCAAATCCGCTCTGATGACCAGGGGACTGACGGAAATGGCCCGTCTGGGCGAAAAAATGGGAGGCAGCCGTCTGACTTTTATGGGCCTGGCCGGTCTGGGAGATCTGATTGTCACCTGTACGAGTATGCACAGCCGCAACCGGCGCTGCGGGATCATGATCGGCGAAGGCGTGCCACCTTCGGAAGCGGCGGCACGGGTCGGCATGGTCGTCGAAGGCATCAATACCACCGAAGCAGTCCATACTCTCGCGGAGGAACTCTCTGTGGAAATGCCGATTACCGAGCAGCTGTATCAGGTGATCCGGGGAACGGTCACAGGTCCGGAGGCTGTCCGTAATCTGATGCTCCGGAAGAAGAAAAATGAAACAGAGTACTGAGCCGGCCGGGGAACATACCGGTTATGTGTATATGCTGGAGTGCCGGGACGGATCCCTTTATACCGGCTGGACAACCGATATTACCAGGCGGCTCAGGGTTCACAACAGCGGACAGGGAGCCCGCTATACACGGAGCCGCCTGCCGGTAAAACTGGTTTATCTGGAAGAAGCCGGCGAAAGGAGCCATGCGCTCCGCCGGGAAGCGGCGATTAAAAAACTGAGCCGTATCCAGAAGGAAAAGCTGGTCGCATCCGGCAGGAACCTGCTCCATTCGCCGGAGATACGACAGGAGGTGTAGAGATGCTTACGGTACATACTAAATATGGCGTACTGGAAGGAGAACGGCAGTACGGCTGTGCTGTATTCCGGGGAATTCCGTACGCGGCGGCTCCGGTTGGCCGACGGAGATTCGCCCCTGCGGAACCGCCGGAATCCTGGAGTGGTGTCAGAAGCGCGATCCAGCCCGGCGCGCCGGCCATACAGCTTTCCCCGTTCGCCCGTGGGAAACAGCCGGAACTTCTGAGGATTTCCCGTGAAGACTGTCTTTTTGCCAATGTCAGTACACCGGCGCCTCTGATCGAGGATGCCGCAGGGGAGCACCCGGATCCTTCCGCGCGCCTGCCGGTTTATCTTTTCCTGCATGGCGGAGGGTTTGAGACAGGCAGCGGAAGCCTTCCATTATATACTGGCGATGCGTTTGTGCAGAAAGGCATCGTCTATGTCAGCATCAACTACCGTATGGGTGTGTTTGGCTGTCTGGAACTGGAGGCTCTGGAAGCGGAGCATCCGTCTTCAGGCGGTTATTCTGTCACGGATGTGATGCAGGCCCTGGAGTGGCTTCACGAAAATATTGAGTTTTTCGGAGGGGATCCGGAGAATGTCACGATAGGGGGCGAATCAGCCGGAGCGGCGTTTGTTTCCATGATGCTGCAGACGGATCATGCCGGCAGGACCTTCCAGCGTGGTATCCTGGAAAGCGGTTCGGTGCGGGGCTTTGCCCCGAAATCAGGCGCTGGCAGGAACAGTGTGGAAATGATGCTGGAGCAGGGACAGCGATACGCGGCGATGCTGGATGTCCCGGACAGCCCGGCCGGACTGGAACAGCTCCGGCGTATGCCGGCAGAAGAGCTGATCCGGCGGTGGTATTTCTCCCCGGAGGGAGTCCGGCTGAGACTGGTATCCGACCCGCTGACTGTCGGGACAGTTTTTGACCGTGATGTCCTTCCTGATCCGAGAACGCAGAAAGCGGGCAGTGTGGATCTGCTGTTCGGCTACAATACAGATGACGGGACCATGTTTGCCGGTATGTTCGCGGACAGGGCAAAGTATGAAGACTTTATCCGGAATACTTTTCCGGCACACGCAGAGGAAATCATGCGGAAATATCCGGCGGATGACCGGACGGCCCGGAAGGTCCTGGGACAGCTGATCACGCTGGTCAGCTTTCATTCTCCACTGCTGGCGTATGGTGATGCCATGGCGGCGAAGGGCCGGAAGGTTTACGCGTATCAGTTTGATTACCTGACTGAAAAGATCAGGGAAGAGGGTCTGGGCATCCGGCATATTATGGAGCTGAACTTTGTCTTTGACAAACTCCTCCATCTGGTCGGAGGCGAGGACGAAAGCGGAAGAACCGTGGCGAAATGCATGAATACCGCCTGGTCCGGTTTCATCAGATACGGTGATCCGAACCGGGGGATGGAGGAAGCCGGGCTTTTTCCAGGAACACAGCGCTGGGAAACTTATGATCCTGTATCCGCGCAGGTGTACCGGATCCACCGGCAGCCGCGTATGGAAAGGGCGGACCGCCTGGAGGAACTGAAGTATTTCGACAGGCTGCTGACGGAGGAATACCGATCATGAGATTAAACAAATATATCGCGCACAGCGGGGTGACTTCCCGGAGGAAAGCCGATGAGCTGATCGCGAAAGGCATGGTTAAAGTCAACGGAGTAACGGCTCCTGTGGGATATGAAGTCAGAGACGGAGACATCGTTGAAGTTTCCGGGCAGAAGATCCGTCCGGAAAAAAAGATGGTTTATTACATGCTCAATAAACCGGCCGGCTATATTACCTCAAGAGAGGACGACCGGGGAAGAAAGACCGTGATGGATCTGATCGATGATCCGGAAGAGCGGATTTATCCGGTCGGCCGTCTGGATTATCATACTTCCGGGCTGTTACTGCTGACCAACGACGGAGAGCTGGCCAACCACATCATGCATCCGTCCGGGATCGTGGAAAAAACCTACCTCGCTGACGTAAAGGGACTGTTCCGTATCGCGGACGCTCAGAAGCTGCGGCGTGGCGTGGATATCGGGGACCGGCGTCCGACCGCTCCCGCGGAGATTGAGATTGTCAGACAGACAGAATCGGTCTCTACAGTAATGGTAAAGATTCACGAGGGCAGAAACCGTCAGGTGCGCCGCATGATGGAGGCCGTAGGTCACGAAGTGCTTCAGCTGCACAGGACGGCGATCGGTAACCTGAAGCTGGGACACCTGAAGGTCGGCCGTTACCGCCGGCTTTCCGAGCATGAGATCCGGTATCTGAGAAATCTGTAGATTTACGGAAAACAGCTTGATCAGCAGGAAAAAGACAAAAAACAGGAGTTCTGGAGAAGAGTCGGGAAACCGGCTCTTTTTTTATCCAAAGTATTTTTCCTGTATTCTGTCCGTAAAATTTTTTTTGCAGAATTTCCAAAAAAGAAAAAAGACAATTTTGTTTGAATTAGTTTGTATTGTTTGAAAAATGTTTAAAAATTTGTATAAACAGTGGTTCATATTTCAAACAATTCCAAACAAAACATAATTCAGAATTTGAAATCTGTCTGACGATAGAAAATTAAATGGAAATTCGATAATTTGACAAACTGTGAAATGATAGTATATTAAATGATGTGCAACGGGTTACCGTTTGATTATTTAGAAGAAAAAAGATGAGTGTGAAGGAGAATTCTGAAGACTGCTCCGGACCAGCTGCGAAAGAAAAGAATCATGGTTTTCCCGTAAACAGAAACTGTTACAAAGCAGGAATTGGGAATAGTGGTTTCAATTTTTTGTTAAGACAGGAGGAGATTGTCATGTACCATAAGTTGAAGTACTGTCTGCTGATACCGATGCTGCTGTTTTCTGTATGCGTTCCGGTGCAGGTACAGGCTGCAGAGATGACCGTCAGTGGTCCTGAAATGCCGGCTCTGGTGATCAGTGGCAGTGATATCAGCCGGGGAAGAGGCTTTCTCCACAATTATGTGGCAGTCACCTCTTCCGAAATAGAGGATATGGCTGCTTCCGCCAGTGGGGAAGCCACGTACCGGCTGGGGCTGGGAGATTGTTTTACAGAAGCCGTGACCTATTCCACTTACGAAGATCACGGGACACCGACCTGGATCTATCGCCGGGTCTGTGGCCTGGATCTGAAAATCATGGCAGAAGCGCTGGGGATTGATACCACTCAGGCGATGAGTATCAGCGTCCGGGCGGATGATGGAATGTCCAAAACCCTGACGGATGCTTTCGGGGTGAACAACAGCCGGTGGACGTATGATTTTACAGGAACGAAAGTTGATACAGTTTCTCCGGTCCTGGCTCTGTACCAGACCACTGTTGAAACCGAGGAGCCTTCAGAGCAGGCTGTTATGCCGGTTCTGCCGGTACTGGGGCAGGACAGTCCGGATCGGGTGGATAATGTTTTCGGTTATGGTCAGACCGATTTTCAGGAGATCACCAGCTGCTACTGGGTCAAAAACGTCCGGCGCCTGCGTTTCGGTACGGAAGAGCCTGCTTTGACCGTACATGATGTGAGTGGCGGTTCAGTGACTGTATCCCTCTCGACTCTGATCAGCCGGGGGATCTGGCAGGCCGGGATCGGAACGGTGAATGCACAGGGGGTTCCTGTCACACGGTTTCTGGGTGATTCCGGGATTGAACTGCCTGACGGATTTTCCCTGCGGGCAGAGGGGACAGACTCCCATGTGACTCTTTCAGCAGATCAGCTGGAGGATGCCTTTATTGCCTGGCAGGCTTCAGAGGAAGGTTCTGCCGTCAGAAATATGACAGCACTGCGTTTCTATTACGGTGAAGGACAGGTCCTGCCGGATCTGGTCGGCCTGAGTGTGATTTCCGCAGATGAGCCGGATGTCCCTTCAGCAAAGAACACGGATTTTACAGATCTGGAGGATTACGGCTGGGCAAAGGATGCTGTCCTGAATCTGTCACAGCGGGGTGTGGTCAGAGGCATCAGCTCAACCTGTTTCGGCCCTGACCTGAACATCAGACGGGGGGATTTCATGCTGATGCTGGCGAGGGCTTACAACCTGGCTGCAGAGGCTGACGGTAACTTCCAGGATGTTCCTGCAGGTTCCTATTACTACGACGCTATCGCTGCGGCCAGGACCCTGGGCATCGCTCAGGGGGACGGCAGCTTTTTTAAGCCGGATTCCTCGATTACCCGTCAGGAAGCCATGGCTCTGATCTACCGTACCCTGAAAATCACCGGTCATGGAATAAGCAGCGGCAGCACTGATCTGAGCGGTTTTACCGATGCTGGTCAGGTCGCCGGCTGGGCCGAAGAGTCCGTCCGCGCGCTGGCAGGTGCCGGGATCGTACAGGGCAGTGACAATCAGCTGAATCCACTGGGCAGTCTGACACGGGCGGAGATGGCGGTGATTCTCAGCCGGACCCTGGAACTGCAGTAGAACAGGTTTATTCTTTATCACTTTTATTTATATATACAGAAAGGATTGTTTTTATGAAACGCACAAAACAATTAATCGCTGTGTTGCTGGCGATGGTCATGGTACTGGCACTGCCGGTCCTGTCATCGGCCAAAACCAGCTCCAGCACGATTGATGCCCCGGAGGGCAGTACGCCGGTATTCCGGATACAGGCCGGAGGCAGTTCTGTTGATTTCACCTGGGATGAAATCAGCGGGAAAGGAGATTATGCATCCGTTACCAACACCTATGCCGCCAGGGAAAATGGTGTGGACACTACTCAGGAGTGGACTGGTGTAAAGCTGGCGGATCTGCTGACAGCTGCGGAAAGCAGACTGGGTGTAAGCTTTCAGGCGGATTACAAAGTCAGCGCCACAGCCGCAGACGGATTTGTCAGTGAGTTTACGGTATCGGATGTGAAGGAAGCCGCCAATAACTACATGGTGGCACCTGACCCATGTTCCAACTATGATGAAGGAAAAACCTATGACAACTCTTATGCCCGTATCCTGAGGACAAATGAAGCTGCCAATCAGGCCAATATCCGCTGTATCACAGGTGTCAGGATCCTGGACGCGGATGGAAACGATCTGAGTTCTGATATCAGTGCAGGGAAAAAGACGCAGGGCGGTGATGTGGCCAATTCGGTATTCTACATCGCGGTGAAAGAATCGGCAGACGCCCCGTATAAGTTCTATTATTATACGAAAGACGACCTGAACGCTTACGATGAGACATGTGATTTTAAATATGTCGACCATTCCGTGCCGAAGACCGTGACCGGACGCGGCGCATCCCTGGCAGGTCTGATCGCCGATATCGCTGACGCGGACATTACCGGCGACATGATCGTCCAGTATGCGGAAAGTGACGGTTATCACGCGGATGCTGATACTCCGATCGAAGATTCCGCCTATAAAGACCGGGTCAGCTGGCTGAAAGAATCTCATACCAGCGCAGACGGTGACAGCGCAGCCGCAGTGAATACCATGATCTGCCTGACTTCCTGGACGAAGTATGATTCACCGGACGAGAATAATGTCGATTCCACTGAATGGGAAGACGCGGATCAGAACAGCGGCTATCTCAGAGCTTACCGTCAGCGTGACGATGCCAACTCTGCTGTGATCAAGACCCTGATGGGTGTCGTGATCAGCCCTTCCGGTAACGTATTTACCGGTGAGGACGGCTATACTCTGTCTGCCAGATCTGTTGACGGCCAGTCCATGCGTATCATTGAACCGAGTACCGGAAGGACTTACGATTCCCAGAAAGTCACCGGTCTGGTGCCTGGTATGCAGTACGCGGTCAAAGCTCCTGAGATTACCGGTGCTGTCGTTTCCGGCCCTGATACTCAGACGATTACAGCATCGGAAGGTGTCGATAACAGTGTTGTGTTCACGTATAAAGAAAATACCTGGCTCACGGTAGACAGTACGGATTACACTCTGTCAGGCTTCGAGGGCCTGTCCGCTTTTACACAGACCCCTTCCGCGGATGAAGTTTCAGCTCATGGCACGCCTTATGGTTACTATAATGCCATGTATTACCGCTATACCGGTGTCTGGCTGAAGGATCTGGTCAGCGGTGACGCGGTACTGAAGTCCGCAGATGGTTCCACAGTGAAGATTCCGGCTGCGGATACCGGAAAGTACTTTATCGTATCCGGCTACACGGCCTCCAAATCTTCCACGAATGTTTCGGAAGGCAAACGTTATACTTACGCCCTGGCCCAGCCGCAGGTGATCATTCCGGGAGACGGGACCCTGGTAGGCGAGGCGGAAGCGTCAGCTGAAGGAAACAAAAAGGTTACCGTCACTGTGGAAAAACTCCAGTCCATCCGGACCAGCCAGTCCGGACAGGGTGGTTCCGGTGGAAACGGCGGCAGTGACGGCAGCACGGAACAGACCACTTATACAGTGACAGTTCCGGCTTCTGCAGAGAATGGCCGTGTCAGCGCCAGCATGAACCAGGCGAAGAAAGATGAGCAGGTCACTCTGACCCTGACACCGGAGGAAGGTTACGAAGTCGATACTGTTTCGGTTAAGGATCAGGACGGGAAAGAAGTTTCCCTGAAGGATAACGGTAACGGAACATACTCCTTTACGATGCCTGCCAGCGCGGTTACCGTAGACGTGACCTATAAACAGAAGTCCACAGAACCGTCACCGGGAGATGGACATGAAGCGAACTGCCCGAGTAAGGCATTCCGCGACCTGGATGTCAGCAAGTGGTATCATGAAGCCATTGACTACGCGCTGACAAAGAATTATTTCAACGGAGTCGGTGAAGGTCAGTTTAAACCGGACGGTACGATGACCCGGGCGATGTTTGTCACCGTACTGGGCCGTGTGGCCGGCGCGGATACGTCAAAATACACGGCAGCGCCGTTTGATGATGTGGCGGCTGGCCAGTGGTATACACCATTTGTCGCATGGGCCTCGGAAAACGGGATTGTAATGGGTTACGACAGTAAGCATTTCGGTCTGAATGATCCGGTAACCAGGGAACAGATGGCGGCGATTCTGTACCGTTACGCGAAGTTCGCCGGTAAAGATGTGAACACGACAGATGATACGATATTCCAGAACTTTACAGACGCGGGACAGGTGTCGGATTACGCGAAGGATCCGATGATCTGGGCAACTGGCAAAGGTCTGATCAACGGTATGGGAGACAGTACCCTCGCACCGCAGAAAACAGCGACGAGAGCGCAGGTCGCCCAGATCGTTAAGAATTTCGATCAGAAGGTCCAGTAATGGATGAATCCATCCTGCCTGTTTCCCGGAAATAACAGGAATCTGCGTGTTTCAGGGATTCATGCGGAATGGGGTTCGCGTCGCGAGACCATCTTTGTACCTGTATATTCCAGATGAAGCTCAGGAACTGTAACGGCTGAGTTACAGTTCCTGAGCCGTGAAAAGGAGGTCTTTATGCGTAAAGGTTCTGCAGCCGGACTGCTGATCACAGTTGTGGCTCTGTTCGTTTTCTTTTCTCCATCGGTTCATGCCGGGGAGAGTATCTATCATGAGGAAAATAACTATCTGACAGATACCCTGACCCTGGCAGGTTCCGGTTTTGACGGAGTACGGACCCTGACGGTCATGGCACTGGAAGGGCTGTACGCTGAAGGAGATGATTCTCTGGCCTATACCAGTCAGTACAGTACCATGACCAGCGGCAGCGTGTTTTCCACACACACCTATACAGGATTGCAGCTGTATCCTCTGATGCTGCGTGAGGGACTGGACGAAGGACTTCCTGACAGTACGCCGGTACAGTTGATTGCCAAGGACGGATATTGTATCTATATGAGCCTGGGTGACCTGCGTTCGGACAGATACGGGCGCTATAGCGCAAAAGGCGGAGTTCTGGAAGAGAAAGGCCTGCCGCCGCTGGTGGCATTCGCGTCAGACGGCAGGGCACTGGTAGGCCCTACCGGTACCGAATCCGTCTACAGGACGTTTACCGCCGCGGATGGATATGTTGAAGAATGTGATAATCTCGGTGGCCCGCTGCGTCTGATCGTGGGGCAGATTTCCTCCTATGAGTTCAATGCTCCGAACTGTGCCAAATGGCTGGCCGCTGTCGTGGTTGGTGACGCGGACGGTTATGAATATCACAGGGATACCGGACAGTCTGTGGACGACAGTCAGCCGGATCAGAGCGGTGACTGGACGCATAAGGGAGATCAGGAAGGTTTCCGTCTCATCATTTCCGGTACAGAAGCCAACGGGATCCACGAACTGAGCCTGACGGAGCTGGAGGCTGATCAGCGCCGGGCACGCCAGTATTTCGCGGCTTCCCGCGGACGTTATGCTTTTGAGGGGCTGCCACTGAGTGCCCTGGTCAGTGATTATCTGGTACCGGGCAGGGATACACCGAGTCAGATAAAAATCAAAGCATCGGACGGCATGGTCAAGACCATCAGTCCGGATACCGTCATGAAGGGCGTTGATTCGTTCTATCAGCCAGGTCAGCACAAGGATGTGCTGCTGGCCTGGGCAGTGGATGGTTCCCCACTTGTGCCGGATGATACCAGCGCAGGTTACGATGGCACCAATGAATTCGGCCCGCTCAGGCTGGTAGTGGAAAATACCATCTCCCTGTGGATCAAAAATGTGACCGAGATCGTGCTGGGTGAAGAAAATACCAGTCCTTATCGGGATGTATCCGAAAACAGCTGGTACTATCAGGATGTTGCCGATCTGTATCGTCTGGGGCTGATGCAGGGCAGCTACGGATTATTTGATCCGGAGGGGCGCACCAGCCGGGCCATGATCGTCACTGTTCTTTATCGCATGGCCGGAGCTCCGCAGGTAAGCGGTGAGATTCCTTTCTCCGATGTGTCCAGAGACAGCTGGTACGCCGGTCCTTTACTGTGGGCCAGTCAGAACGGGATCGCCCGGGGAGACGGGGAACGTTTCCGGCCGGATGATCCGGTCAGCAGGCAGGAGTTGGCTGCGCTGCTCTACCGGGTCTGTGGAGAACCGCGGCAGGAAGCCGATCTGCTGGTTTTCCGTGACGCGGCCCAGGTGGCGGAATGGGCGGTTTCCCCGATGAAATGGGCTGTGGGACAGGGGCTCCTGCAGGGAGATGATGGACATCTGTTACCTGCAGCGACAGCCAGTCGCTGCCAGACCGCTGCCATGATCAACCGTTACCTGGCTTTGTCATAAAAATTTCAGATTTCAGCCGGAAACCGGGGAAACTGCCTGGCTTCCGGCTGTTTTTGAACAATAAAGG
>CAMNJG010000015.1 GCA_946541285.1 uncultured Clostridia bacterium | reverse complement strand
AACCAATTCCCCGAAGCGGAGCGAGGTTGGAATTGTCTGTAAGGATCTTTCCCACTTCGCTCCTCAGAATGACAGAATGTACTAATAACCAGCTATTGATCTTCTTTCTTTCCCGGCAGCAGTTTCAGCAGATTTTTCCCTTTCATCTTTCCGTCTTTTTTCTGATGCCCGGAAGCTTTCTTCGTCGTCTTCTTTTTCCTCCTGGCAGCTTCCTCTGCCTTCCGTTCCTGACGCTCAAACCACTTGTCCGCCAGATCCCGGCCCCTTTCAAAGGCCCGCGTAATATAGCGCATCACTGACTCTTCCGCGATGGCGAACACTACAAACAGCATGACACACTGCGCGGAAACATGCTGAATCGCGTAAAGATCGTGAAAACGCCAGGTAAAGTAAATCAGTCCGACCGCGCAGAACACGATGACCCCAATCCGGTAGCCGTTCAGCGGTTTCGAGATATACGCCAGGATAAAGAAACCGACGATCGACAGCAGGAAGGTACTGGCCACCCCCACATCCGCCGGTGAAATATCAAACGTCTGCCCAAAGACCACCATCGCCGCGATGGCCAGGAAACAGGTCAGCGCCGCCGGCAGTGACTCCAGGAATATATAAGGAAGGAAACGACCCTTCTGCTTTTTGAAGTTCGGCTCCAGTGCCAGCGCGAACGCCGGAATCCCGATATTGAACATGGAAATCAGTGATACCTGCGTCGCCTGCAGCGGATACGCGAATACATTGATAATCGAGAATACCGCCAGGAACAGGGAAAACAGGTTCTTGTACATGAACAGGGTCGCCGACCGGGTAATATTGTTGATGTCCCTCCGGCCTTCCGCGATGATTTCTTTCATGCGCGAGAAATCCGAGTCCAGCAATACCACCTGCGCCGCCTGTCTGGCCGCGTCACTGCCCTCTCCCATGGCGATGGAGCAGTCCGCTTCTTTCATGGCCAGAATGTCATTGACGCCGTCACCGGTCATGGCGACTTTCCGGCCTTCTTCTTTCAGGGCCAGGACGATGCTCTTTTTCTGCTCCGGCTTGACACGTCCGAATACTTTATATTTCCTGACCGCCTCCCGGATTTTTTCATAGGTATCCAGTTCCGAGGCATCGATGAACTGATCCGCGGAAGGGATCCCTGCCAGGTCCGCCACTTTGGAGACTGTCAGCGGGTTATCCCCGGAAATGACACGGATGTCCACTTCCTGTTCCGTAAGATAGGCGAAGGTGTCCGCGGCATTTTCTCTCAGCGGGTTCATCAGACTGACGAACAGCAGCGGACGGAACAGGGATCCATCGTCCCTGACCAGTGCCAGTACACGCTCCCCTTTGCCTGCCCTCTCCGCGATGAGGGGCTGATTCTGCTGCAGATCCCATTCCTCCAGCAGATATTCCGGCGCGCCGAACCGCAGGATTTCCTGCTCTGTCACGATCTCCGAGTATTTCACCGAAGAACTGAACTGCGATACGGATGTCGCTGACAGTGGCGCCACCTCCGCGTAATGGTTTTTCAGCGCCTTCGCAGTATCGTTCGTATCCCCGACCGTATAAACATACGCGGCGAGGATCTTCTCCGCCTTCTGCCGGTCTTCCTCCGTAGAGCCCTCCGGTCCGAACACCTCCTGCACTTTCATATTGCTGTCTGTAATGGTCCCGGTCTTGTCCACACAGAGGGTGTCCACCCGTGCCAGGGTTTCCGTACTCCTCATGTCATGGAGCAGTACCTGCTTCTGCGCCAGACGGGCTGCGCTCAGGGCGAGGGCCACTGTTACGAGCAGATACAGTCCTTCCGGAATCATGCCGATCACCGCGCCGACCATGGAGACGACACTTTCCGAAAAGGACATGTGATTGACCGCCATGGACTGGTACATCAGCAGGATGCCCAGCGGGATGATGAGGATTCCGGCGATTTTAATGATCAGCTCAATGCCCCGGATCATCTCCGATGGACGTTCCTCAACTTTTTTCGCTTTTTCGGTCAGCTTCGCGGCATAGGAATCCGCGCCGACATGGGTCAGACGCGCGAGACACATCCCGGAGATAATAAAGCTCCCTGATTTCAGCTCGCTGCCTTTCACCTTTTCGATTTCATCCGACTCCCCGGTCAGCATGGATTCATTCACAGCCAGGCTGCCACCCAGTACGACCGCGTCTGCCGGGATCTGCTGACCGGATTCCAGCACTACGGTATCTCCCAGTACCAGCTCGTCCATGGCGATTTTCTGCTTTTCCCCGTTCCGCATGACCCAGTAATCCGAGACACTGAGCAGGGACAGCTTGTCGAGCACACTTTTCGCGTAAAGCTGCTGGACAATCCCGATGACGGTATTGAAAATGATGACCGGGAGAAAGGTCAGATCCCTGAAAGAGCGCGCGATAATCAGCAGGACGGTCAGGCCGAAGAAAATATAGTTGAAGTACGTAAATACGTTTTTTTTGATGATTTCTTCGACAGTCATCGCTTCCGAATCCGGAAGTTCATTGACATTGCCAAGTTCCTGCTGCTCCCGGACCTGCTCATCCGTCAGCCCCTTCAGGAGATCCGGGCTGCTCTGTTCTGTCTGTAACTGTTCCATCATGCTCCCGCGTGCAGTCTTTCATCAAAGTCCTGCATAACATCTGAAATCTTAATCTGCTGCGGACAGACCTGTTCGCAGCTGTGGCAGTGCAGGCAGGCGGACGGCCTCTTGTCCTTATCCAGCGCTGAGACTCCCATCATCGGGATAAAGCCGCCATCAGAGAATTTATGCTCATTGTACAGTTCAATCAGCCACGGGATATCCAGCTCCATCGGACAGTGGGATGTGCAGTAATGACATGCGGTGCACATAACCCTTCCCTGGCCGGTCATCTCGTCCGCGATTTCCTGAAGCGTGTTCCGTTCTTCTTCGTTCAGCGGCGCGTCGGTATTCCAGGTGTCAATGTTCTGCTTCATCTGCTCCAGGGAAGACATCCCGGAGAGTACCATTTTTACTTCCGGCAGTGTCTGCAGGAAACGGAACGCCCACTGGGTCGTCGTTGTATCCGGGCGCAGCGCTTTCAGTTTTTCCTCGTATTTTTCCTCCAGGCTGCAGAGCTTGCCGCCGCGCAGCGGTTCCATGACCCATACCGGAATCCCTCTTTTCCGGAGGTCGATCACTTTGTCTTCCGCCTTCTGGAACTTCCAGTCCAGCCAGTTGAGCTGCAGCTGACAGAATTCCATATCGTCACCGTAGACATCCATGAATTTCTGATAAGTTTCAAAGTTGCCGTGGCAGGAGAATCCCAGATGACGGATACGGCCGTTCTTTACCTGCTCCACGAGATAATCATGGATGCCATACTGCGGATCGATGTACTGCTCCACGTTCAGTTCGCAGACATTGTGCACCAGATAGAAGTCGAAATATTCCACCCTGGTTTTTTCAAGCTGTTTTTCGAAGATTTCCTTCACCTTTGGCATATTGGAAAGGTCATAACCCGGAAATTTATCCGCCAGATAGAAATCCTCCCGTGGATACTTTGACAGGCCCTTGCCGACAACCAGCTCGGAATTCCCGTCATGATAGCCCCAGGCGGTATCGAAATAATTGATGCCGTGAGCCATGGCGTAATCAATCATTTCCAGCGCTGCCGCTTCATCGATCATCGTATCATTGCCGTCGATCACCGGCAGGCGCATGCATCCGAATCCCAGTCCGGACAGATCTTTATCTTTATACTTTCTGTAAATCATGAAATAACCTCCTGTTTACAATCCCATTGTTCTGCTGATCCCGTATTTTTTATTGTCTCATTGTTGCCCCGTCAAGTCAAGAAATGATCTTTGTAAAGATGCCTCCTTGAAGGGCACCCTTTAATATGATAGATTAAGTATATCGAAAATCTGATAATATTGTTTCCCCGGCGGACAGGCGACGCTTACCCGCCAGTATCTCCGCGGGAACAAAAGACGTACCATCCAGGAAAGGATTCAGAAATGTACTACGAAATGACCATTGCCGGACTGAAACGGAACCTCCCGCTCTGTCCCATCAACGAAACGACACAGATCGGCGCCTTCATCATGTTCGGCGACAGTGAACTGACGGAAAGGGCCGCTGCTGAACTGCTGAAAAAAGTCCCTGCATTCGATGTCATCGTCACCGCGGAAGCCAAGGGGATTCCCCTCGCCCACGAAATGGCCCGTCAGGCGGGCTACGCGGACTACATCGTGATGAGGAAAGCGCCAAAACTCTATATGCGCAATGTCATTTCCACAGAGGTCGATTCCATTACCACGGACCACATCCAGACGCTCTGTATCGGCCAGGATGACGCGGACCGGATCCGGGACTCCCGGGTACTGATTGTGGACGATGTCATCAGCACCGGAGAGTCACTGCACTCCATGGAAACCCTGATTCATCAGGTAAACGGCCAGATTGTCGGTAAAGCCACAGTCCTCGCGGAAGGCGACGCGGCGGACCGGACGGACATCCTTTTCCTCGAAAAGCTGCCGCTCTTTGACAATGACGGCAATCCGCTCCTCTGAGTTTGAGTTTCCTTCTTTCCCGATCAACAGACGGCCCTCCGCTGCGGGATCACCGCAGCGGAGGGCCGTCTGTCTGTACAATACGATTTACGGTTTTTTTCTCTTCGCTGCATATTTGACGAGAAACGAACGGCGGTGGATGGGACACGCGCCCAGCCGGTCCAGCCCCTCATAATGCGCTTTCGTCCCGTACCCTTTGTTTTTTTCAAACGCGTAACCGGGATACTGTCCGGCGTATTCCACCATCATCCGGTCCCGGGTCACTTTGGCGATGATCGAAGCCGCCGCGATGGATATGCTCCGGCTGTCTCCCTTCACCAGTGGCATCTGCGGAATCTCCGGCAGATCCAGTGTCAGCGCGTCGATCAGCACGATATCCGGTGAAAACGGCAGATTCCGGATCGCGTCCGTCATCGCTTCCCGGGTCGCGTTGAGGATGTTGATCTCATCGATCCGCTGCCAGTCCCGCATGCCGATGCTCACTGCCAGTGCCGTCTCCATGATTTTTTCATACAGTTCTTCTCTGCGTTTTTCGGACAGTTTTTTGGAATCATTGACTCCCAGCAGGTCAAATCCCTGTGGCAGGATCACTGCAGCTGTCACCACCGGTCCGGCCAGGGGGCCTCTGCCTACTTCATCGACACCGGCGATCGTCCGGATTTCCTGGCCCCGATAACCATTTTCATACAGGTCATTTTCAATCTCGCTCATGCGGACCAGATCCGCTTTCATCTTTTCGATCCGTTCCTGTTTTGTCATGAACGTCCTGCCTTTTCCAGCGTTATCTGCCCGATTTTCCCGCTCCGGAATTCATCGAGGATCGTCCGCGCGGTCCGTTCATAATCGATGCGGTTTCCGGAAAACAGGAATCCCCGTTTTCTGGCGATCTGGTCCATCGCCTCAAGTCCGTCCTGACTGATTTCTTCAATCTTATACCGCGTTTCCAGCAGACCGCTGTAATCCGACAGCAGCAGCCGGATCAGTTCCAGCGCCAGGGTTTCCAGATCCATGATCTCATCCTTAATGGAACCGCAGAACGCCAGGTTCAGGCCGACTTTTTTATCTTCAAATTTCGGCCAGAGAATCCCCGGCGTATCCAGCAGCTGCATCCCGTTTTTCAGGGTCAGCCACTGCTTGCCCCTCGTCACTCCCGGCCTGTTTCCGGTCACCGCGCTTTTCCGCCCGGTCAGACGGTTGATCAGGGAGGACTTGCCGACATTCGGGACCCCGACGACCATCAGGCGCAGCGGACGTCTGACGGATTTTTCCGCGTCGCGCGCTTCCTGCAACTCGCGCAGGATTCCGAACAGTGCTTCTATGCCTTTCCCGCTGCGGCAGTCCACAGCGCACGCCCGGGTCTGGCTGCCGCGGAGACGGTTGAGCCACCGCGTGGTTTCCGCCGGATCGGCAAGATCGGACTTGTTCAGGACAATGACCCGCTTTTTATTCTGCAGGATCTGGTCAATCACCGGATTTCTGCTGGAAACCGGAATCCGGGCATCCACCAGTTCAATGGCCGCGTCCACCAGCTTCAGGTTCTTTCCGATCAGTTCCCGCGTTTTTTTCATATGTCCCGGATACCAGTTCAGTCTGCCGGGCTGTTCTTTTTTTTCATTCCCCATAATTTCTTCACCTGTCCCTGACATGATCGTATAATAGCTGACTCCCATACACGAAGCATCTTTCCGCTGCATTGCAGCGGGGCTTTCGGACACCACGACCGGAGAAATCAGCCAGCAGGATGTGTTACGTGATTGTATGAAATTTCCTACACCAGTACCAGTTCCAGCAGAAAAACCGTCACGCAGCAGAGGATGGCCACCTGAAAAAGACTCCGCCCGAACCACGCTGCCAGAATCCCCACTACAAACGCAGCCGCAGCCGCAACCGGATTCTGTGTCACCGACAGAATGGCCGGAAAGGTCATCACCGACAGAGTCACATACGGCACATAATAAAGGAAGGAACGGATAAAAGGGCTCTGGATCGGCTTTCGGATCAGCGTGAGCGGAAGCACACGCACCAGATTCGTGGAAATAAACATCACAAGGATGTATGCCAGTGTCCTACTCATGAGCCACCTCCGATCCCGCGGTTTCCTGATTCAGCGTATCGTCACTGACCGGGAACAGCAGCGCGGCACCTCCCGCCAGCACCAGGGTCAGGAGAATGATCAGCGTCCCGGAAGGAAGGCGGTCAAAAAACGCTACCTGATCCGCAGCCCAGCTGGCCGCGAAGCAAACAAGGATCAATACCAGCACCGTCCGGTTTTTTCTCGCCGGCGGCACAATGACCGCCAGGAACATCCCGAACAGCGCGACACTGAGGGCGCTCATCACCCGCAGCGGCAGAATGCCCCCCAGAAGAGTCCCCAGATACGTTCCCAGCGTCCATCCCGGCATACTGATCAGATAAGCGCCATACGTATAAAACGGATCCAGCTTTCCCTGCTCCGCGATGGAAATTCCAAAAATCTCGTCCGTCACGCACAGGGACAGCAGCAACCGCTTCAGCATCCCCGTCTTTTCATCGATTTTCTGGCTGAGGGACGCAGACATCAGCAGATACCGCGCATTGATGATGATTTCCATCAGGAACAATGCCGCGAAAGAAGCACTCGCCGCGATCATGGTGAAACCGGCAAACTGACCCGCCGACGCCATATTCAGCATGCTGGCCAGACCTCCTTCCAACGGTGTCAGTCCGGCATTCTTCGCCGCGATTCCGATGGTAAATCCCACCGCGAAATATCCCATGCTGATCGGAATCCCGTTGCGCGCCCCGCGCGCGAGATTTTTTCGGTTCTGTTCTGTCATTCAAACACTCCTGTTCCTCAGAGATGATATCCAAAAAAAGCGCTGTTACTGATGAACTCATCGTTTCTCAACAATATCCCGGTTATCTGTAAAAATTGCGCAACACGTTGATTCTACCAAAACTCATTTTCTGATTCAACCATTTCCTTTACAGCACAGCAGGGCCGTCCCTGAAAAACCTGCGTACCATCTCCGTTCCTGCTTGACTCAGCATACCACTCAGATTAAACTTGTAACTGTGGAGACACAGAATCAACTTCTTTCTCCGCGAAGAAAGTCATCCTATACATCAGGAGGTGAATCACTTATGTCCCACAGATTTTACAAATGCAATATATGCGGAAACATCTACGAAGTCGTGGAAGACAGTGGATGTCAGGTAACCTGCTGTGGCATCCCGATGGAGGAAATCATCCCCGGGGCGGTCGACGCGTCAGAGGAAAAGCACGTACCGTCTGTTACGCAAAACGGAAACGAAGTCCGTGTCATCGTCGGGGACACACTGCATCCGATGCTGAGTGACCACTATATCGAATGGATCTCCATCGACACCAGGGAAGGTATCCAGAGAAAAGAGCTCCTGCCGGAATCAGCGCCGGAAGCAAGCTTCCTTCTGACCGATGACGATGAGCTCCTGTCTGTTTACGCGTATTGCAATCTCCACGGTCTCTGGAAAACAGAATTATGAAAAGTGGAAACGGCTCCTGACACCAGGAGCCAGGGAACTGCACATGCATAACCGGCACAGGTTCTTTTCAGGCAGTTCCTGACACTAAGAAACTGTAGTTTAATAAATCATACAGTTCCTGACCCGCAGAGACAATCATCAGAAAAGAGGTGCTTAACAATTTATGGAACCACGAGACATCACGCCTGAAAAACTGAGACGCACGCTGGAGCACAGACTGCCGCGCAAAAGTACTTCCTCTTCAGTGCTGGTGCCCCTGCTCCATAACCACGGTGAGTGGCATGTTCTTTTTGAAGTCCGGTCCAATACAGTCAGCCAGCCGGGAGAAGTCAGTTTCCCCGGCGGACACGTTGAACATAACGAATCTTCTTTTGAAGCGGTGCTGAGAGAAACCTGCGAAGAAACCGGCATCCAGGCCTCCGATGTACAGATCCTCGGCGGCCTGCCGCGGGAACGCATCCAGGGAGGACGTCTGGTCCGGCCGTTCGTCGGCCAGATCCCGGCAGAATCGCTGCGTCATCTCAAAACCAGCAGTGAAGTCGATGCTCTGTTCACGGTCCCGGTCGATTATTTTATGAGCATCGAGCCAAAACAGTATCGTTACAAACTGGAAATCCCGGAAGACCGGTCCCTGCCGCCAATCCTCCAGAGACATCTGAGTGTTGAAAACCCTTATGGGATCACGCTTTACTGGGAGTACAGAGGCTACGGTATCTGGGGACTGACCGCGAGGATTCTTCACAATCTTCTGTATTTAATTCAGAACTATCAGGAATAAACTATTCCTGAGGATCAGGAAAAAGAACGAATCAGGAAAGCAGGAAATTCAGACAGACCATCAGGGGATAACGCAGGAAAACAGATCCCTGATGGACGGATCCGGTATTGCAGCCATCTCTGTACCGGAACGAATACATATTTACGAAGCAGGAAAAGAAAAAGTCATAGTCCCGGAGAGCAGGACAGAAAGAATCTGTCCCCCGGAACTATGACTTTTTTTCCGCGAAGCGCGCCATCAGTTCCGCGTACTTCGGTCCCAGCTTTTCCGCCATGGACGCGGTGCTGGTCTCAATCGTTTTCTGCAGGACGCCCGTTACATTTTTCATCCTTTCCCGGTACTCTCCGGAAAGAACAATCGCTACCAGTTCTGCCGTGATCCTGGCGTCGTACAACGCCCTGTGAGCGGACTTTTCATCAAAATCCACTCCCGCCAGTTCCGCTGCGTACTCCAGTGAAAGCTGCCGCTCTATATGCAGTCCGGTTTCCTGCGGAAACATCCGCTGGAAATCCACCCAATCCCCCATGTTGGCAGGAACCGGTATATTTTTTTCCTCGCATTCATGGCAGATCTGCGAGAAATCGGAGGTACTCCAGCTGTACAGACGGGCAGGTTCCCCGTATCCGATCCATTCCGAAAACGCGGCAACTGCCTCCTCATAACAGACCGCGTCGGTCACGTCCTCATAACTGATCCCGGTCAGGGACGTAATCTTGGGTTCAATGCGGTCATTGAACTGCGGTTTTACCAGGATGCTGAACTCATCCATTTTCTCATAAACCTCATCGCTCAGTTTGACAGCGCCGATCTCGATGATCTCGCTCTGCAGCCTGCCGCGACGCTCCGTATTTCTGCTCCGGTCATGATGCACCGGATTCATCTCGAAATCCAATACGATATGATTCGTATCGATCATCTCCCTTCATTTCATTCAGAAACAACATCTCTTTGCAGGTATCCCATACGTTCCAGGATCAGCGAAGCCGCGATCCCCAGGACCAGCCCGGTAACAGTGCCTGAAATCATCAGTACCGGCAGGTACAGATAGATTTTTGCCGTGGAGGTCACCAGCGCGGCCAGGGTAATCTGTCCGAGATTATGGGCCACCCCTCCCGCCATACTGACTCCCGCGGGACTGAACCAGTCGCTCCTGGCCAGCAGCAGCATCACCAGGAAGCTGAACATTCCTCCGGCCAGGCTGTACAGCATGGCGGAAACACCGCTGAACAGAAGTCCGGAAAGGACAATCCGGGTCAGATTCACCGCGAACGCGTAACCGGCGCCCAGTGTATACAAAGCAGTCAGGACAACCAGATTGGACAGACCCAGTTTGATTCCCGGAATACCGAAATTAAAGGGCAGGATCGCTTCGATATAGGAAAAAATCATCGCCAGCGCAGTCAGGACAGAGGATACCGCCACCCGGTACGCAGTGGTGTTTTTCTGGACTCCGTTTCTTCCTCCTGTCATCCGTCACCGCCTCCTTCTGTTCCGCCCGCCGTCCCGCCGGATCTTCCGACGACAGCGTCCGGCGCGCTCTCTCCGCTTCCTTCGACAGATACCGACACCCTGTTCGGCAGGCAGATCAGTGTTTCATTGGAGCGGCTGATGCCTCCCTCGCTCTGATGCTGCCGCATACAGTACCGGTCCGGACAGCTTGCTTCGCTCATCCGCGCTTTTCCATCTTCAATCGTTAACTGATTATGGCCGTGATCGGTATCAATTTCGACCACTCTGTCTTCTGCCAGGGAATAGGTACCGTAAACATGGCCATCCGCCTGTACGATGACCGTAGCTCCTGTATCTCCCGCGCGATACGCCATCACAGAAGTCAGGATACAGATCAGCATCAGACATAATCCCAGTACGATATCCGATTTTCTCAGAAATCGTCTCACAGTGACGTTCCTCCCGTTACTTTCCGGTGACAGATACTGTCATATCCACAATACCGGCATGCTTCAAAACTGCCGGCACGCTTCGGATCAATCTCAGCAGATCCACCAGCCAGTTTTTCCGCAGCCTCCTGCAGAACTGCTTCCGCGTCCCGGATCATCCGGTCAAAATCCTCTCTTTCCATTACGCGTCCGGAGCTTCTGAGATTGACATATCCATTTCCGGAACGGCGCACGGGTATGACCGTTGATTCCCCGTTCATGGGTATTTCCGCGTCCATTCCTTCGATGACAGGATCTTCTTTTACCAGGACACCATCCATACGGGAAGCGGAAACATAAATATCCCCGGCCTCCTCATCCTGTTCCCCGGAAACGTCCCGTGTTTTTTCCCCTGCAGGAAAATAAAATACACCCGCGGGCAGACTGTTTTCAATCCCGCCCAGGGCACCTTTCAGGTAAATCACAAGCTGCAGCCGGATCCCCGCAGTCACTTCCTCCTGGCGGAAACGGTCCCCGCCGGTCTTGTAATCCACGATCCGGATATAACTGGCAGGATGCTCCGCGTCTCCCCGGAATTCGTCCACACGGTCGATGATGCCTTCCAGATATACCACATCCCCGTCTGCCAGTTCCAGTCTGACCGGCGGGAACGCGTTTTTCCGGTTCCTTCCGAATTCTTTTTCAAAATACACGGAACGGATACGGCCTTTCCGTACCTGCTCCACCATTACCGCCGCGTTGAGGAAGATCACGTCTTCCAGGCGCTCCCGCAGATAACGTTCCCTCGCGGAGTAGCCGAATACACCATCCCTGTAGCTTTCTGAAAAATCATCCGTGAACTGGAGGATCATCTCTCTCAGTTCCTCTCTGGTCACTGTCATCCAGCGGGAAGCCGGATCACTCACCGGTACGCCCGCTTCGGTCAGTGACGCGGCCGTCATCTTCATGCAGTAGTGGAAAACATCTCCGACCGAACGACTGTCCACATCGAAGCTCCTGTTTTCCGATGGTTTCAGGCCGTACTGCACAAAATAGGAGAAGGGACACCGGATAAATTTTTCGATCCTCGAAGGACTGAGTGTCAGCACTCCTCCCTTTCCTTTCCCGTAAAGGCGGCGGATATGGTCGCGGTCCAGACGCTCTGTGCGCCTGGTAAAGAAAAGTCCCTTTTTCATATTGGCAAAAGAAGGGCTGTCACTGACAACCAGCGCGGCTGCCTTCCACTCGTCTCCCGGTACACAGTCATCATCCGACGCTTTCCGGAAAACCTCCGCCATATGCGGCATCAGGCCTTTCCGGGTCTGGATCAGCCGCAGTCCTTCTCCGGATTCCTGTACACTCTTTTCTTCGATTTCCCGGCCGTAACGCTGAAGAAACCGGCGTACCAGGATCGAGGGACGCAGCTCCGCGCCATTGGTATCCTGCGAGGAATAAGACAACGTCAGGCGCTGTTCCGCCCTTCCCAGATTCCGGTAGATGGCCAGATCCTGTTCCATCCCCTGGACCACACCGGTACGGCCCACAGGTTTCCGGAAAATCCGCGCCATTTCCTCTTTTTCCAGATCCGAGAAAAGCCCCTGGTCAGCAGCTTCCTCCGGCAGCACGCCGTCATTCGCGCCGGCCACAAACAGTGCCCTGACAGTGCCAAGCCGGGTGCGGCGCATGTTTCCCAGCAGTACCTGGTCAGCAGTTGAGGGAATGATCCCGATCTCGACTTCCCGGAAGCCTTCTTTCAGGATCTCGCTGTAGTCTTCCGGCGGCATCTCCAGATCTCCCACCACCTCCACCATCTGATCCATCATCTCCACGATGATTTTCCACACCTGCGACGCGGAAGCCGCAGAGGCAAAGAGGCTTTTTTCTTCCATATCGAGGACAGACTGGTCAAGCTGTTCCGGCATATGGACCACTTCTGTCAGGAACGTATAGACCGCGGCCGTTTTTTCTCTGACCGTTTTCTGGCCATGAAACATCTGCTCGAAACGGTGAATGAACTGATAAACCGTTTCTCTCAATTGGTTAATTTCTGCTAACCCTTCTTTTCCTTCCTCAGTGAGTCCGTAACGGAAGTCCTTTTTCCAGCGCCCGCTTTTAATATGGTAACGGGAACCGTATCGTTCCAGACGGTCACATTCCTGATCCGTCAGTGGCGAAAAACCGGTTTTCAGCATCCGGAATACGTCATCAAACTGCATTTTTCCGGAAACGCAATCCATCAGCGCACTGAGGAATTCGACTGCCGGTTCCTGTGTGACTGCCCGCTTCCGGTCCATGAAAAGGGGGATTCCATACTGTTCGAAGACCCTGGAAAACACGCTGCCCCTGACTTCGAGATCATTGCAGATCACAGCAATCTCCCGGAAGCGGAATCCCTGGTCGCGCACCAGTTCCATAATCTCCGAAGCGACAGTCTCCGCCTCGTCATAAAAGCTCCCGGCCCGGACCAGATGAATGGAAGGATTTTTCTTTTTCAGAAAAGATTCCGGTACATGATGCTCTTCATACTGATCCGCGTGCTCCTGACACTTCTGTCGGAGCATACCGGTCATCCGCTGGAAAAGGTCAAATTCCTCTTCTCCCGTCCGTTCCCCTGTCAGAACTATACTGACCTGCGACGCGGCCCGGGAAATGGCACAGACCAGTTCCATCATATCCGGAGACATATACTCAAAGCCGTAAATCCAGAAAGAACAGCCATCTGCTCTCTGAAAATCATGTACACGGGATGCCACCTCGGACTGAAGGTCATCACTGTCGCTGAAGCGGTGCTGTATCATCTCCTGGTACGAGCGGTAAAGCTCCGCGGTCTGGCGCAGTTTTCCGCTCAGCAGCCCTTCTTCGGACTGATCCGCGATCTGCAGAAGATCCTCCGGACTGATTCCATACTGTTTCAGTTCTGAGATCTCCTCACTGATCATATGTGCCAGCGCGGACCGGCCGGTCCGCCCGGTTCTCAGAATCTCCCCGAACACACCTTCCCGGCCCGCTTCGATTCCCCGGATGATACTGAGCAGCAGCATGTAGCGGCCATACCGGTTGACCAGTATGCCTTCCGGCGAACCGGTACTGCCAAGGACACGGCGGGTAAAGCCGGTACGGCTCATGATCTCCAGGTTCATCAGGACATCCGCTCTCATGTACTTCAGCGCGTCCTCTTCCGCCTGCAGGGTAAACTGATCCGGAACGATGACGATTGTGTCCGCAGGCATCTGCGCCGCAATCGTTTCATACATAAACCGCTCCGTTTCGTAATCACTGGAGCCGTAATACACGCGAATCATGGCGATCAGTATCCTGCCGCGTGGATCGCGTCTGCCAGCTGGTCGCCGCAGGAGGTTTTCTTAAACCCGCAGGTAATCCCGCTGAGAAGATCCGCGACCTCCGCTGCCGGACGTCCCTCCGCCAGCTTTCCCAGCGCCTTCAGGTTCCCGTTGCAGCCGCCGAGATAGGCGATATTATGAATCATGCCCTGTTCATCAATATCAAAATCGATTTTGAAGGAACAGGTGCCTTTTGGTTGGTAAGTTGTATGTGTCATTGGTTTCTCCATCAGGAATTCAGGAACTATACTTTAATAACCTGCACAGGTTGTTTTCAGACAGTTCCTTACTTGATTTCCTGTCTGCCATCCATGGCTCTGGAAAGCGTGACTTCATCGGTATATTCCAGATCGCCACCGACAGGCACGCCGTGCGCGATCCTTGTGACTTTAATGCCTGACGGCCTGATCAGACGGGCCGCGAACATCGCGGTCGCCTCTCCTTCGATGGTCGGATTCGTCGCGAGGATCACTTCCTGTACCTCACTGTCCTGAAGACGGACCAGCAGCTGCTTCAGATTGATATCCTCCGGACCGATGCCTTCGATCGGCGAAATCGCTCCGTGAAGGACATGATAGAGGCCGTGATATTCCCGCATTCTTTCCATCGCGGCGACATCTCTCGCGTTTTCCACGACACAGATCACGGAACGGTCCCTTTTTTCATCCGAACAGATGACACACGGATCCTGATCCGTCAGGTTGCCGCATACAGAACAGTATTTCATGGAAGTCTTTGCTGCTGTAATGGCTCCCGCCAGCATCTGCGCCTGATTTTCCGGCAGCGAAAGAATATGGAACGCCAGCCTCTGGGCGGTCTTTCCCCCGATGCCGGGAAGTTTGGAAAGCTCACGGATGAGGTTCTCCAGAGGCGGCGGAAAACGAAAACTCATCGTTCAGCCCTGCTTTACAGTCCCGGAATATTCAGGCCACCGGTAACTTTTGACATCTCTGCTTCACTGTATTCGGAAATCTGACGAATTGCCTCATTGACCGCTGACATGATGAGATCCTGCAGCATTTCGATATCATCCGGATCTACCGCTTCCGGCGCAAGTTTCAGATCCACGATCTCCCTGCGGCCGTTTACTCTGACGGTTACCGCGCCACCGCCCACAGAAGCTTCTATCTCATGGGCTTCGATCTCATCCTGCTTTTTTTCCATCATGGCCTGCATCGCCTGTACCTGCTGAAGCTGCTGCTGCATACCTGCGTTTTTCTGACGCGGACGCTTGCCCGCTCTCATACCTTTTCCCATCGTAATTCTCCTTTTATTTAATACGTGCTCATTAACCGAATTTCCTTGATATTTCAATGCATATTGATAAAATTCGGT